>JALSSG010000254.1 GCA_026984355.1 Hydrogenothermaceae bacterium | reverse complement strand
CTTTATCTCCATAATCATGTCCATAGGTATCGTTTATCTCTTTAAATCTATCTAGGTCTATAAACATAACTGCAAGATTTCTTTTTTCTCTTTTTGCCTGTTTTATTTCTTGTTTTAAAATGTCAAAGAACAGATTTCTGTTAGGGAGTTTTGTAAGTGGGTCATGATAAGCCATAAATTCTATTTTCTTCTGGGCTATTTTTAGTTCAGTGATATCAATAGCCACACCCAGTATGAGATTTTCATTTTCTTTTTGAATTTTTCTAAAGGAGACAATAACATATTTTGAATTGTTATCTTTTGTTATAAATCTTACTTCGACAGGTTCTATTGTTTTAAGCTTTAAAGCTTGCTCTATTTTTTGTATATCTTCTTTTACTATTATTGATATAACTTTTGTTCCTATAAGCTGTTCTTTTTTGTATCCGGTTATGTTTTCCATAGCATCATTTACGTATTCAAACTTTCCATCTTTTACTATATAAATTCCTATTGGTGAAAGGTTAGCAAGGGTTTTAAATAGTTCTTCTTCTTCTTCTAATTTTTTTTGATATTTTAAAATCTCATCTAACATTGTATTTATAGACTCTGCAACATCTGTAATTTCATCATTATCTTTTATTTCTATTCTTTTTTCTAACTTTTTCTGGAAGCCAATTTCTTTGACCTGTTTTGCTATTGATATAAGTCTGTTTATTATGTACTTGTCGATAATGAAATAGATAAAACCTATGATTAAACTTCCTGTAACAAAAAATATTAATATGTATTCATATATCTTTTCTCTTACTGTTAAGTATAATCCCCTTAGAGCTTTTCCGTGTATTGATATGTTTGTGTTGCTGTTTACAATGTCTGAAATTAGAAAAAATGTATCTATAAATTTTCCATTGTTGATATTGTAGCTATATTTTATTTCTCTTATAAATTTTCCATTTAAACTATATTTTTTCCATTTATAAAATTTGTAATCACCTAAAGTTAGTTCTTTAAAATTGTTTTTTGATATTTTTTGTAAAAGGTCTTTAGAGAGTTTTTGCCCAGATATTATATAACCTAAAAGATTTGAAGAGTTTTTATCCTGTATTTTATTTATTGATGTAAGATAGGTTTGGTAATCTAACTTTATAATCCCTGCGTCTTTTTTCTTTCTATTTAAGATATAAGTTGTAAATTTTTCTATTGTTTTTGCATTTTTATCTTTGTAGAGTGAATAAAGAATGTTTCCTTTAATATCGGTTATTACGAAAAAAGATAGTCCTATTGTATCTATAAACTTTATTATCTGATAATCGTAAAGAAATTTTGTGTTTTTTGTTTTTATAAAGTTTATAATGTTTTCATTGTTTGCTGTTGTATTAATAGAAGTATTTATATCGTCTAATATATAATCTAATTCTCTTGCTACTGATATAACTTTTTGTTTTATGTCTTCTTTTTCTAACTTTTCTAAGGTATCAAATAGGATGTATTTTGAAAATCCATATAAAGCCAGATTAATAGATATAAATAATACCAGGAATGTTATTATAGTTTTAGTTTTTAAAGACATTTGACCCCTATATATCTAAGTTAAGTTAAGTTAAATAGCTCCTCCATTATTTTTACACTGCTACTTGTTCCTATCCTGTCAGCTCCCGCTTTAATCATATCTACTGCAGTTTTATAGTCTTTTATTCCACCTGATGCTTTAACCTTAATCTTACTTTTCGACAGTTTTTTAAATAACTTTACATCTTCTATAGTTGCTCCTAAAGGAGCAAATCCTGTACTTGTTTTTATAAATTGTGCACCAGAGTTTATAACTATATCTACTGCTTTTTCTTTTTCTTTTGGTGTTAAATATGCTGTTTCTACTATAACTTTATGGATACAATCCTGTGTATAACAGATTATAGTTCTTATTTCTTCCTCTACATAAGTATAATCGCCAGATTTAAAAGCTCCTATATTCCATACAATATCTAATTCTTTTGCTCCATCTGCAAAAGCTGTTGTTGCTTCTATAAGTTTTGTTTTTAGAGTATTTGCTCCAAGAGGGAAACCTACTACGCTACATACTTTTATATCTGTATTTTTAAGTATTTCATAAGCTTTTCTTACAAAAAATGGATTTACACATACACTGTGAAAATTATATTTAATGGCTTCCTGACAGGCTTTTTCTATATCCTGATAGGTTAAATATGGTTTTAAAGCGGAGTGGTCTATATATTTATTTATGTTGGATAACAAATCCATACCATTTATCCTCTGGTTTATTTTGTTCACTCATTGATAGTATATCAGTTACCTTAAGGTTTTTTTTATCTAAAAGGTTTAAAAATTCATCTTTTTCTTCTTTAAATATACCAGAGGCTAAAAGATATTCTTTAAATAGGTTTGATATTTTGTCAATATACCTTCTAAATATTTCTATTTGAAGGTTTGCTATTGCTATATCATATTGATTTTTTACTTGTTCAACTGATAATTGAAGACATTTTATTTTTACTTCATTTTCCCAGGCATTTAATTCACATTCTTCTACTGCATATTTATCTATATCTATCGCTATTACAGGATTTGCTCCCAATTTTTTTGCTGCTATTGCCAAAATTCCTGTTCCTGTTCCTATATCTATTACACTTTTATCTTTTTGTATATATTTAGGAATAAGTTTAAGTATTATCTGAGTTGAAGGGTGTAGCCCAGTGCCAAAAGCCTTTCCTATATGTATTTTTATAGGTATGTATTCTTTTCCTTTATAAACTTCCCACTCAGGAATTATCAAAAATGGGTTTATCTTTATAGGGGTAAAGTTTTCCTTCCATATATTTTCCCAATCTTCTTCTTTTATGTTTTCAATATTGACTATTTCTCCACTACCTAAATCTTTAAAAACGCAGTTAACCATTTCTTTTGTATTTTCAAAGTCTGTTTCATCTGCATATACTGCAAACTTTATCTTATCTTTATCTCTTTGTAATATTTCAAATCCATATCCATTTAACTCTATCAAAAAATCTTCAAAAAGAGGTTCATTTATCTCACAGATAATTTTTTTCATTAAACTTTAATTTTACTCCTGTTCTTCCTTATTTCTGTACTTATTATACATATATTCATCTACTTTAATAAGCTCTACTTTTGATAGTTTGACAAGGGCATTTTTCTGCTTTTCTGTATCACCTTCATATTTTTTTTGAAGTTCTTCTTGAATGAAATTTAAAAGATATTCTATCTGTTTTTGAAGTTGCTCTATCTGTTCTTTCATTCTCAAAATAGCATCAACTCCTGCGAGGTTAACTCCCAGTTCTCTGGTTAAAAACAGTATAAATTCAAGTTTCTCTATGTCTTCTTGGGAGTAAAGCCTTGTTTTCCCCTCTGTTCTTGAAGGTGTAAGTAAACCTTCCCTTTCATATAGTCTTAGAGTTTGAGGATGTATGTTAAACATTCTTGATACTGCACCAATCATATATATAGGTTCTTTTTTACTATATTTTTCATCTTTTCTTTTTCTCATGGCTTTCCACCTCTCTTTTAGGGTTTTTCATATCTTTTTGTTACTGGTGGTAATTCATTATCAAGTTCATCTACTAATTTTTTAGCTTTTCTGCTTAATTCTTTTATAGAAGGGATTTCTACATTTACTACTACAATTAAATCTCCATATCCTTTTGATTTAAGTCTTGGCATACCTTTTCCATGAATTCTAACCTGTTGACCACTTTGTATTCCTGCAGGTATTTTTACTTTTTCTGTTTTCCCATTTATTAATGGAACTTCTATTTCTGTTCCTTTTATAGCTTCAGTAATTTTAATATTTACCTTTATATATAAATTATCTCCTACTCTTTTATAAAGCGGGTGTTCTTTTATATTTATTACTACATATAAATCTCCACTTGTTCCTCCAAATCTTCCACTGTGTCCTTTACCTGGTATTCTAAGTCTTGTTCCATTATCTACTCCTGGAGGAATTTTAACTTTAACTGTTTCTTTTGTCATAACAAGCCCTCTTCCGTTACATGCCTCACATGGTTCTTGTATGACACCAGTACCTTTACATTCAGGGCAGGTTTGAGTAATATGGATAAAACCAGAACTATACGCTACCTGTCCACTTCCTCCACACTCTGGACATACTCTCTGTTCACTTCCAGCTTTTGCTCCTGTTCCTGCACATTTTTCGCAGATTACATACCTGGGCACTTCAAGACTTACAGTTTTTCCATGATAAGCATCTTCCAAAGATATTGTAAGTGTTTGATATATATCTTCTCCTCTTTCTGGTTGATATGTTTGTCTTGAACTTCTTTTTCTTGTTCTTTCTCCAAAGAAAGTTCCAAATATATCTTCTAAATCTTCAAATATGCTTCCAAAATCACTGCTACTTCTTCTTCCTCCAAATCCAAATAAATCTTCAAAATTTATTCCTCCAAAACCTTCAGAACCTGTACCAGCTCCTGCACCTGCAAAGGCAGCATGTCCATACTGGTCGTATAATTTTCTTTTTTCTGGGTCTGATAAAACCTGATAAGCTTCACTTATTTCTTTAAATTTTTCTTCTGCTTCTTTATTATTTGGATTTAAATCAGGGTGGTATTTTCTTGCTAACTTTCTATAAGCTTTTTTTATTTCTTCTTGTGTAGCATTTCTGCTAACGCCAAGTATTTCATAATAATCTCTTTTTTTGTTCATATTTCTCACCTAAGATATTTTTATCTAATGAAAATATATAATTTTAGTGTGATATTGTCAAGTTTTTTAGTGGAGGTTTATAAAATATATGGAGAAACATATTAAGGAGAAAAAAAGAAGGCTTGCCTGAGCAAGCCTGTATTGAAGATATTAGTCATCAGAATTACAATTGCTGTTCATGTTTTCGTTGTCATTATCATTATCATTGTCATTTCCATTGTAGTTTCCATTATCGTTATCGTTATCGTTGTCATTATCGTTGCTGTTGTCGTTATAATTATCATTGTCGTTTCCGTTATAATTTCCATTATCATTATCGTTGTCATTGCTGTTGTCGTTATAATTTCCATTATAGTTTCCGTTGCTATTGCCGTTGTAGTTATTATTATCGTTTATATTGTCATTATCATTATCGTTACTGTTTCCGTTATAGTTTCCATTGTCGTTATCGTTATCATTATCATTTGCATTGTCATTTCCATTATCATTGCAGTTATTATTTGCGTTATTATTACTATTCATGTTCTCATTGTCATTATCATTGTCGTTATCATTGTAATTTCCATTGCCATTTTGGTTGCCATCATCTATTCCGTAATAACATTTACAGTAATCATTTTCACTCGTATTAAATTCTTCTAATATCTGTGCAAGAGCTATCATTTCTTGTCCTAAAGGACAGCTAGGTTTTACCTTACATGGAAGTTTCGAGCAATTGTCTGCTATAAGTTGGTCTGCCTGGTCTATTGCATCAAGAACTTCATCAGATGCATTTGCTCCGTTTAGTACGTTTAATTTAGCAGCGATTAATTGTTTAGCTAATATGATACTTGCATCACTCTTTTTGTACTTTTTCTTCTTTAAAAGCGATAGAAGCTCATCTTTACTGTACGTTCTATTTCCTAAAACAAGTGAATCTACAGGCCAGCTATCAGGGTGGTTTTTCCAGTATCCTTGAGATTTTGTATTTGTACACTCTGGTATATCTATTTCCATTAAGAAGGGCTGAGCTATAGTTCCAGCAGGATAGTGTGGAGTATCTTCTTTAACGATTGTATATGCAAATAATATCCATTTTCCTCCAGGAGGTGGTATATAGTCGTCTCCGTATGTTTCAGCTTCATTTACTAAATTTAAGTATAGGTTAGAGTGAGGAGTAAATTGGTCAGCTCCCATTGAGTAGTACCAAATTGCTTCTTGTACTTCTGGTTTTCCGTATCCATCTCTATGATTTATGACGTATAGGATTTTATCAAACTCTATATAATCGCCTAAATAGTTTTTTCTAAATAGGTCTTCTACAGTTATATGTCCTTTTGGAACGTCTACCATAGTATCTGGTAAATCTTCATCAAGATTATAAAGCCAGACAGAATGCAGATAGCCTGTAGCTACAGGCATATTCTGGTCCATACACCATACATAGTAAGTCTGATTATTCTTTACATCGTATTTATAGTCATCTACTATATCCAGAAATTTAAATGTTCTTGTGTAAAGGGGTGTTTGAGGACCTACATAAGTAGTTATCCACTGGTCTGGTAGATTAAAATCAGGAACGCATCTAAGGTCATAGTTTGTTGAATTTCCGGTAGCACTTGCCAGTCCTACAGCTATTAAAGAGCCTAAAAAGATACCTTTTAAATATTTTTTTATCATATAATTCCTCCTGTCTAATAAGGTTTATAGTGAGATATTCTCAATCAAAGCAATTATAATGCCATATTTTTGTAAGTCTCTATATTTATGTATTTTTATGTATTTTTCCTTATGCATGTATTGTCTATGTCGTTTACATTTTTGTAAAAGAAATTTACATTATTTTTTTGTTAACGAACATTAACTTTATGTTATTTAAAGAAAAATTAAAAAAAAACTCGATTTGTAAAATTTTTTTACAGTTTGTAATGAATTTTTACATTAAGTTTAATAGTGAACATATTGATTTATATTCATTAAAGAACATAATATAATTTTGTTTTGCTGTGCTTAG
>JALSSG010000253.1 GCA_026984355.1 Hydrogenothermaceae bacterium | reverse complement strand
CCTAAAATATTCTATTTTTTCCTGCAGTTCTTTGGTTGCTGGTTCAATGACTTTTTCGTAAAAAAGGGCAGTATTTCTTTTTAATTTCTGGAATGTGTTTTGCTATTTCTTTTTCTAATTTTAAAAATTCAGATAATTCTTTCAAGGTTAATGTATTAAATCTTTTAATTAACTCTTGTCTTTTATAAAACGTATTCTCAAGGTCAAAGGTATCTTCCAGGTTTATATGTTCAACATCTATCTTATATCTTCTCAATAGTTCCTGTGTATCTAAATTCATCTTTTACTGCTCAAATTCAATATATAAAGTTAGTGGATTATCTAACTTACTGTATTTCCATCTTATATTCTGTATTTTCTCCTGAGCCTTCCACCTGTTAACATCAGGTTTTAGTTTTATTTTTAATGAGATATCAGCCTCTACTCCATCTGGAGGCTCTATTAATTTAAACCCTTCTATTTCAGGAACGTTATTTATCTCCTCAAAAAACTCTACATACTGACTTTCTTCCATTTTCTTATAAATTTCTGGTATCTCTGTTGTTATGGTTCCATCGGGAAGTTGAAAGTATAAAACACCATCTTTCGTGCAATAAACATTTGGAACACCCTTTTCTAAACTTTCCTTTTGTGCTTTTTTTACTGCTTGTTTTCCTATCATCAAAATTTGAAACCCCAGTTTATCCTTATATTTAAAGTTCATTATAACTCCTCCCAGACTTTATCCTCCTCTAGAGATAACCAGTCCTTTTTTAAAGAACTTTCACTTAAAATCAGGTTTATGTTATTTTCCGACAGTTTAATATTAGTTTCTTCTTTTCTATCTTTTACAGCTTTCTTTAGTTTATTATTTTCTTCTTCTATATTTTTCACAGGTTTCCATTCATCATTTTCTATTTCCCTTATAAGCTCTTTTTCATTTATCATCTTTATTACCTCTTAAATAATTCAAATCTTTTGCAGTTCATCTAATTCGTCTTTAGTGGTTAACTTTGCATAATACTTTAAAGTTGTATTTATATCTTTGTGTCCTACCCATTTTGCTACAGTAAGGGGCTTTATCCCTTTAGCTACCATATAGCTTATGTAAGTATCTCTAAATCTGTGAGCTGTTATGTTTATCTGAAGCTGTTTTGAAAGTTTATGGAAGTAAGATTTAACATTGTGCCTATCAATGGTTATTATCCTTTTTTGAACATCATTGTAGTATGTAAATAAAGTTTTATCTTTCAGTTTTGGATGTTTTCTCTTTACTATAAAGTCTATAAAATCATCTCTATATTCTCCTTTCAAGATTAAAGGAGCTTCTCTTGATTTATTAAATTTAGAAATCTCTGGTCTAACTCTTACAAATATCTGGTTTTCTTTCTCTATAATATCATCAGGTAGCAGTTGCACAGCTTCCGATACTCTTAATCCAAATCCATATAAGGTTAAAGCGAGGTAGTAATAAATCTTATTTGTATTTTTTAGGTAATTAAGTATTTGTTTTAGTTCCAGCTCACTAAAAGGCTTTGCATTTTCAGTTTTCGACCTTTCTCTATAAATTCTTTTGTCTGCATACCATTTGCCACCTGTAAATTCTATAAATTCTTTTGTTCTGTTTAAGACCATCCTAATAGTGGTGGGAGATAGATTTTTAGACTTCAGATAATCAATAAACTTTTCTATGTCTGTTTCCATAATCACTAGGTTATCAGAAAGTAAGCCATAATCTTCAGCCCATATTTCAAAGTGTTTAAGCAAGTTTTTATAGGTTTCTATGCTTTTCTCTGATAAACCTGATTTTTTGAGTTTTTTAATGTATAAGTTTATCTTATCTGTTATAGTCTGTGTTATGAATTGTTGAGTAGACATTTTATTTTTATTTTTCTTTAGGTTTTAAGAAGTAATAAAAATGTCTATTAATTTAGTTTTAAGCAATTCATTTTGAGGTTCTATTGTTTTTTCGTATAAAAGAGGATACTTTTGTTTAATTTGAGATAAATGCTTCTCTAATACTTTTTCAGCATTTAAAAATTCTTTGAGTTCCTTCAAGGTTAAATCATTAAAATGTTTTAATATTTCAGCTCTCTTGTAAAATGCTTCCTGTATCTCTATAGGGTCATTATCTAAAAAATCTTCAATAAACTCAACATCTATTTTGTATTGTTTCAATAAATCTTGCATATTTAGAGTTCTCATTTTTCTTTACCTCAATATAAGTTTCTTTTTCGCAATTATCAGATAAATCATAATGTATATTTCTTTTTTTGAAAAATACTTCCATATTTTTTTCCTTTACATAAAAAGTAGTTATTATTCTTTCTTCTTCAATTAAAATCCAAACACTCCAATTATTAGAATAAAAAATTAATTTATCTTTGCAATCCGAAAATTGCTTAACTATATAAAATTTATCAGCATTTTTTATAGTTTCTTTTATTCTTAAAATATAGTCTTCTTTGCTTTTAATATATCCTTCTTTAATTCTTTTCTTATAATGTTTGTCAAAATATTTATCTGGAAAGCTTAATCCACAGATTTCCATATTTAAACCTCTTATAGTTGCAAAAAACTTGAAAAACTACAATAAATCATACACTTACTAATTATACTCCAATTATCCCTAAAACACAAAACCTTAATTATAATTATGGTAAAGCTTTTAGTTTCAATATATTTAAGCGCAATATTTAGCAAATCCTTATATGATAATGTGTTCCGCAGGTTTATTTGAATCAAGTATTTCTAATTAATTCTTCCATTTTTTCTATAAACTCTTCTGTTAATCTTATCCATTCCTCAACTTGCTCTTTTTCAAAACTAACAAAAGGTTTATAATTTCCCTCTTCTCTTGCTTCAAACAACTTATCATAAAGTTTTCCATAGACCTTGTCTATTTTGCCTTTTTTAACTAATTCCTTATGGAAGTTTGCTCTTAATCCAGAATGCTTTTTAAAATACTTATCTTTTTAAAAGAAATAAGCATTTGTAATATAAAAAACGGCATAATATAGACGATTTACTGAGAAATCAAAATATCCCTACTGGTATTCCAAAATTGCAGATTTTAAGCTTTTACGGGACTTATCTATCCAATAATCAATTATTTCTTCTTTCAAGACATTAACCCTTTTTCTTTTACTTTCTGAAATAACGGTATTATCTGATACTTAATCCACTCTTCTTTTGAAACAACAACTGAACTTATATTTGTATCATACTTCCAATTTATTTCTGTTATTTTATTAACTATTTTTTTCTTTATCTTCCAGTTCAAATTTGGAATTATTATTAGTAAATCCAAATCACTTTCTTGTGTATATTCTCCTTCTGTTTTTGAACCATATATGAAAATTTTACTCTCCTTAAAAGTTTTATTGAGAAAGGTCTTAATCTCTTTTAATGCCTTCTTTTCTTTAATTGTAAGATTATCTTCAATAAATCTTCTCATACTTAAAAATATACTCAAACAAGTATATATAGGCAAATTTTTGCCCATACTTGGATAAAATAACAACATTTTTTGAGGCATCACCTAGCTTTAAAACCTTACAGCGAACAACCTTACAGCCGTTAAAACCTTATAGACTTACCAAACCTATTTCTGTTAGGTTGCCTGTAGGTCTTTTGCCTAAAAGCCTACTGAGCCATTAAGCACTTTCAGTTATATAAAAATTGTGTATCTAAAAACTTCAGTAAAAGTGTTTTCCCTGTTCCAGTAGCACCGAGGATATGAACGTGTGTTTATAGGTCTGCATCTATAATTTTTTATAAGCTCAATATCTCCAGAGCTTCCTTGAGATATTTGAAGAAAACCCAAGTAAGACTATAGCTAAAAAGATACAGGAATACGAACAGCAAATAAGCCTTTTAGAGCTGGAACTTAAATCTTTTAAGGAAATAGAAGGTGTAGAAATTGATGATGAAGTAATAGATATACTCCTTGAGCAGATAGATAATGTTCTAAGCATGGATGTATCACAGGCAAGGGAAATAATAAAAAATCTTCTTGAAGAAGTTAGAATAGAAAAAGATGAAATAGAAGGCTTTTACTGGATTGAATATAGTTTTAGGAACCCGTTTAGAACCTACAATCGTAAAATCAATATGGTTGCGGGGGAGGGATTTGAACCCTCGACCTCCGGGTTATGAGCCCGGCGAGCTACCAGGCTGCTCCACCCCGCGCAAGGTATTTAAAAATATATCTACAAACTATCCATCTTTCAAGTGGTGGGCCCGGCAGGATTCGAACCTGCGACCTACGGATTAGAAGTCCGTTGCTCTGTCCAGCTGAGCTACGGGCCCTGCCCATATTCAGCTAAAAAAAATCGGAGTGGCAGGACTTGAACCTGCGACCCCGTGCTCCCAAGGCACGTGCTCTGCCACCTGAGCTACACTCCGATAAGCAGAAAAATAATATATCACTAAAGGATTAAATTTTCAAGCTTTTGTTTTATAGTTTTGGATAGCTTTTTCTATATCTTTTAGTGCTACATCTTTGGACTTAAACTCTTTTACTTTTACCCATTTTCCTGGCTCTAGTTCTTTATAATGTTCAAAAAAGTGTTTAATTTTATTTAAAGTTGCTTCTGGTAAATCAGAAACATCATTAATGTTATCAAATGTTTTATCCAGTTTTGAAACAGGTACAGCTATTATTTTTGTATCAATGCCTTCTTCATCTTCCATTTCAAGCATTCCAATAGGTCTACTTCTGATTACGCTACCTGGAACTACTGGTTCACTTGAAATAACTAAAACATCAGTAGGGTCTCCATCATCTGCAAGAGTATTCGGAATAAAACCATAATTAAAAGGATAGTACATTGCAGTATACAAGAATCTATCTACAAAAACTGCTCCACTTTCTTTATCTACTTCGTACTTAATTCCACTTCCTTGTGGAATTTCTATAACTACGTAGATATCTTCTGGCGGATTTTTACCAGCAGGTATCTTAGATAAATCCATACTTATCCCCTTTGAATTTTTTCTTTCTTAGTTAAGAAATATTATATCATCTGATAATATGAAAAATGTTTTAAATAAAGGATTGAAAGAAGGCACCAAAAGGTGCCTGTTAGTGATTATTTGGCGAGTTTACATGCTTTTTCAAATCTGCTATTTATTACGTCCCAATTAAGATTTTTAAAGAATGCATCTATGTATGGTGGTCTTTTGTTTTTCTGGTCTACATAATAAGCGTGTTCATAAACATCAAGTACTATTAAAGGTACGCTGTTTACAAAGCCTAGTTGGTTATGAGCATCAAGTCCGTTAACTACTAACATATTGTTATAAAGGTCATATGATAGTAAAGACCATCCTCTACATGCTATTCCTGTTGCTTTTATTTCTGTTAGACAATTATCTAAAGAACCAAAAGTTTCTTCAATGAGTTTTTTTAAATCATCAGAAGGTTCGCCTTTACCTCCACCTATTAAGTGTTCAAAATAAAGCTCATGTAATACTACACCCATATAGTTAAAACTTTCTTCAACTTTAAGAGCTCTATACTCAGAGTAGTTTTGGTTTGCTTTAGACCTGTCAGCAAAGTTAAAATCTGCAAGTTTTTCTTGGATTTCATTGTATTTTGCTACATATCCTTTATAATGTGCCTCAAAATGAACTTCAATCTGTTCATCTGATATACCTTCAAGACCTTTTGGTTTAAGATGGTCTTTTGGTTCAAGTTTAACTATTTTCATATTTATCCCTCCATTGAGTATTTTATATCTAGTATGCTTGTTTATAGGAAATATAATTATGATTTATATCAAGTTGTGTAGGTGCTTCAAATTCCAAATATAAGATATTTAATATAAAGAAGTAAAAGAGCTATTATAACTGTGATAATTGTTACCGGTGTTCCTGTTTTTAAAAAATCTATAAAGGATATAGGATAACCTTCCCTTGCAGACAATCCTGAAGCTACTACATTTGCAGAAGCTCCTATTATAGTTAAATTCCCACCTAAACAGGCACCAAGAGCTAAAGCCCACCATAAAGGTTCTGTATTAAAAGCAACATCTTTTGAAAAATCTGCAAGAACATAAGCCATTGCCATTGTAAATGGTATATTATCTACAATTCCAGAAATAATAGCTGACAATGGGCCAAGTACCAATATACCTGACAGAGGGTCTTTTATAAGAGAAGCTGTAAATTCTGCTAAAGTATCAAAAACACCTGTGCTTTCCATACCACCGATAACTATAAATAAACCAACAAAGAACATTAAAGTTGTCCATTCAACTCTTTCAAATATTTTTTCTGGTGATTCGCCAGACCAGAGTAATAAGATTGAAGCCATAAAAAGAGCTACAGTTCCTGGTTCAAGATGTAAAGCATGGTGTAAAAAAAATAACGTGATTGTTATTCCAAATACTATTAGTCCTTTTCTCATAAGAATAACATCAAATTCAGCTTTTTCAGATTTTATGATTTCTTCAAGCTCTTTTTCATCAGTTATTCTTGGTTCTAATTCACCTTTCCATTTCATCATTAATGTAAAAACTATTGTTCCAATTATATGGGTAATAATTACGATTGGGGCTAAATTTACAATAAAATCGTTAAATGTAAATTTACCTATAGAACCAATAATTATATTAGGTGGGTCTCCTATTAATGTTGCTGTTCCACCTATGTTTGATGCAAGAATTGTAGCTATAACATAAGGTACAGGTGGAAGTTTTAATCTTCTTGTAATACCTATTAAAATAGGTATCATAAAAAGAACA
>JALSSG010000252.1 GCA_026984355.1 Hydrogenothermaceae bacterium | reverse complement strand
TCTGCCTTCCTAACGAATTCTTCTGGAAGAATTATCCATCCAAGTCTAAGTCCCGGAAGACAAAAATATTTAGAAAATCCATTTATAACAATAGCTTTATCAGAAAATTCTAAAGCTGTATGTTCTTGTTTATCATAAACAAGGCCGTGATATATCTCATCAGAGATAAAATAAATACCTTTATCATCACAGTATTCAACAAGCTGTTTTAGATTTTCATAACTATATACATTACCTGTTGGATTTGATGGAGATGAAATCTGAACAGCTTTTATATCTTTATATTTTTTTAAATGTTCAGTTGTAAGCTGATAATCTGTAGATTTATCAACAGGAATTAAAACAGGCAATTCATCTAAAAGATAAGAAAAGTTCTTATAACATGGGTATCCAGGGTCTGTTAAAGCCAATTTATCTCCTGCATTAAGTAGTATAGAATAAGTGATTAGGAAACCTCCAGAAGTTCCACATGTAATAACAATCCTATCAGGAGAAACATTTACCTTATATTTCCTTTGATAAAACTCAGCTATTTTTTCTCTTAAACTCAAAAGACCTAAACTTTCTGTATAATGAAGGAGTTTATCTTTTACTGCTTTTTCTAAAGCTTGATAAACCTTTGGAGATGCTTCAAGGTCAGGTTCACCGATTTCAAAATGAATAGTATCACTGTACTTTTGTGAATCTCTAACAATATCCATTACAATAAATGGTGAAATATTATCTAATCTTCCCAAACTTTTTACCTCTTTTAGTATTTATTTGTTATATAATCTGCAACAGCATAAGCGGCTATAGAATATGGTTTTAAAACAGGTTTTAGTCCTTGAGCTTTAACATACCCTATAGCTTCTTTTACTACAATACTAGACCTAAAATTTTCGTCAGGATTTATATCTAAATGAACCTCAAAAGGCCTATTTTCCACAGCATCTACTATGTTTAGCGCTGTTAAAACTGCATAGTCCACCTCTCTCATAAGTCTTTCTCGTAAAGAAGTGATTTTTCTTTCTTTTCTAACTTCAAAAAACACTTTTGCCCCTCGATTAGAATCAATGTGAACCACAATTACGATAACGAATAAGGTACTACCAGCAGTTTGCCTTGAATCACAACCTACATAGATAGATGTATGTTTTGAGGTACTTCTTATAAAAGACTTTATTTTTTCATAGTCAAACCGTTCCATAATAAAACTTGAATGTAAATTATACTTAGCTTAAAAACTATTATAAGTCTTTTAACTAATTAAAGAAATAATAAAAGGAACTGTTATAAAGCTAAGTAATATTCCTATTGCAACAGAGCCTACAGCTATTTCTCTGTTTAATCCTGCTCCTATAACAAGAATAGACGCTAAAACCATTGGAGGCATAGAAATCTCAAGTATTCCAGATTTCCAGATAATATTTATTTGTACACCTAACAACTTTAAAAGAAATATCAAACTTACAGGAACTAAAATCATCTTTATTAAAAGAACCATACCTATTGTGATTTTATGCTTTGAGACAGAAGAAAACCTTAGATTTAGGCCAACAGAAAAAAGAGCAAGAGGAATAACAGTCATTCCTAATAAATTTAAACTATCTAAAACAAAAGTAGGAATAGGAAAACCTGTAAACTTAATAAAAAAAGCAAATACAAGTGCTAAAAATGGAGGAAATGTAATAACCTTTTTAAAATCAATCCCTGCCTTCTTTCCTGAACCATAAGCCAGAATAAATGGAGATAAAAACGTTACAGGTAAAAAAGAAGCAATCTGGTCAAATACAACTGCGTATCTTAAACCTTCCTCACCAAAAAATGCTGTCTGATATGGAAATCCTAAAAAGGATGTATTACCAAAAGAAGACATCATTACAAATGAAGCAAGACTTTTTTTATCCAAATGCAAAATCTTACCAGTAATAAAGCTAAAAAATATTGAAAAAATAATCACAAGCCACCCAGTAATAAGTACATAGATTATATCTAAATCAAACTCCAAATAATAAACGTTATATATAACAAGAGCAGGAAAAGATATATAAAGGATAAAATTTATTAGAGAATTTGAGTCTTTTTCATCAAAAAGACCTACTTTCCTAGAAAAATATCCTAAAGAAAAAAACAAAATTACTGAAAAAAGATTTTCAAACATAGAACTATTATAACGAAAAAACCTTGTATCTACCTGTAAACTACCTATATTTAAGGCGAAAATTCAAAAAAAAGGAGCTTCATATGCTTAAAGAAATTTTACAGGCTCAACTTATACCAACATCAAGGGAGTTTTATAATCAAAAATCAGCTCTTAGAATATCTGCAAGTAAAAACGGTATCTTTTTTGAGATAGCAAATGCAACTGGAAAATCAAATGCAGGAGCTAATACTTTTGGATGGAGGGGAAAGGAAGTGGAAGACAGTGAAACAGTAAAACTTTCTGAAAGTGAAGTATTAAATATAGAAGGATTAATAAGACTATTCTATGAAAAAGGAGAAAAAGCATTTAAAGAAGAAGCAAGAAGAATATGTGGTAAAGATTTCCTTGAACTATACCATAAAACAGAAACAGGAGATAAAATTATATCCCTTAGGGTATATCAGGGAAAGCTATTTCTAAATATTTCTGTATCAAAAGATAGAAGATTAAACTTTGTTATATTTCCTTCAGAACAAAGGATTTTAAGAGAATATTTACTTTATGTAGTAAACAAGAGATTTCAAATCAACGATACTTTAAAATACTTAGAATACATATCATCTAAAACTGAAACCTCTTCATAAAATACTCAACAATTTTAACCTTATGGTATTATTTTAATAAATACAAAATCATAAAACCAAACAAGTGAGGTTAAGGATGAAGGAGTTTATTGTTTCAGCAATTGATTATGACAAAAAAGTAATAACGACTGCTATTGAATCTGGAGTGGATTACATTTTAATTCCTGAAGAAAAATTAGACGAAGCAAAAAAATTAGGGAGAGTAAAATTTATAACAATAGACAAAGAAGGAAATTTATCTGACAATTTTGTTATAGTAAAGATAGAAAATAAAGAAGATGAAGAAAAAGCAGCATCTTTGGCAAAAGCAGGAAAAAAAGTTATAGTTAAAACTACAGACTGGACTATAATTCCATTAGAAAACCTCATAGCCCAGTCGCAGAACATTTATTCTGTTGTAAAAAATGCAGAAGAAGCAAAAACAGCAGTAGGAATTCTTGAAAAAGGTGTAAAAGGTGTAGTGCTTGAAACGAAAGATATTAATGAAATTAAAAGAGTTTCAAAACTTATAAAAGAAGAAACAGAAAAAGTAGAACTTGTAAAAGCAAAAGTAACAGCTATAAAACTTTTAGGAATGGGAGATAGGGTTGCTGTAGATACAACTTCTCTTTTAAAAAGAGGCGAAGGAATGCTTGTAGGAAACTCGTCAGCAGGAATGATATTTGTTCATGCAGAAACAGAAGAATCTCCATATGTTGCCTCAAGACCATTTAGAGTAAATGCTGGAGCTGTACATATGTATACGAGAGTACCTGGAGGAAAGACTGTTTATTTATGTGAGCTTGAAGCAGGAAAGGAAGTAATGGTTTATGACATAAATGGAAATGGAAGAGCTGTGTTTGTAGGCAGGTCAAAGATAGAAAGAAGACCTATGCTTCTTGTAGAAGCAGAATATAATGGCAAAAAATTAAGTGCAGTTTTACAAAATGCAGAAACTATTAGACTTGTAAAAGGTGATGGTTCTCTTATTTCTGTAGTTGATTTAGAAATTGGAGATGAAATTTTAGGATATGTAGAAGAAGCAGGAAGACATTTTGGTATGAAAGTAGAGGAAACAATAACGGAGAAATAAATGCAAACTACTTTTAAAGTAGGTCTTTTTGTACTTTTTATTGCAGGGATTTCTGCATTCTTAATAATCACATTTGGGAATACTGACTTTAGGCAGGAAAAAGTTTTTTATAAAACTTACTTTGATAACATAGCAGGTTTATCTGTTGGAGCAGATGTACAGGTAAAAGGTGTAAAAGTAGGTAGAGTAGAAAATATAGAATTTAAAGACACAAAAATAAAAGTAAAATTTTCCGTTAAAAAAGGAATTCCTATTTACAAAAATGCAAGAGCATATATAAAGACATACGGACTTATGGGGGATAAATACCTTTATATAGATGCTGGTACACCAGATGCAGGTAAAGCAAAAAATGGAGATACACTACTATCAGGTAAAATATACGATACAGATGTAGTGTTTGATTCAGCCCAAAAAGTAGCTTCAAAACTAACTAAAACCTTAGATGAAATAAACAAAGCAATAGGAGAAGATAGACTAAAGAACATATTTGAAAATATAAACAAACTCATTTTAGATATAGATACTCTTGTAGTAGAAAATAGAAAAGAAATAAAACAAAGCCTAAGAAATATCAAAGAAATTACTCAGTCCCTTAAAGAAAATTTACCTCAAATAATAGAAAGAATTGATAAAGTAGCTAAAAATCTTGAAGATATTTCTTCAGAAAATAAGGATGATATAAGAGAACTGATAGCTAACCTAAAAGAAACTTCAAAAGTTTTAAAAGAAAAAACACCGGAAGTTTTAGCTAAAATTGAAAAAACGACAAAAGACATAGACGATGTCCTATCAGATAAAAAAGCAGATTTAAAAGAAACAATAACTAACATAAAAAAATCTACTAAAGACCTAAAAGAAATACTTGCAAAAATAAATCAAGGAAAAGGAACATTAGGAAAACTTGTAAATGAAGACGAACTTTATGTAAAAACTACAAAAGGAATTGAATCTATATCAAAACCATTTGAAATTCTTAACAAATCAGAATTTGATATAGTCCTGTTCTCTGAAAAACATACAGGAAATGAAGATACAAAAGGAGGTGTTGGTGGTATTTTTTATCCATCAAACGATACATACTATTATGGTGCTTTAGTAGCAAATTCTAACGGTGCAATAAGTACAAAAAGAGAAATATATACTGATTCAGGAACTACCACGGAAATTGAAAGAAACTTTGGTCTTCTTGTGGATTTACAGTATGCGAAAAGACTTATTAAAAGTGGTTCTAAAGAAATATGGTTTAGAGGAGGATTAAAAGAGTCTTCTGCTGGTATAGGGTTAGATTTTTATTATAGAAATAATATAAGACTTACTACAGACATATATAGAATAGGTAGAGAAGTGGAAGTAGGAGAACCTGAAAAACCACAACTTGATATAGGATTTTTTTACAAGGCTAAAAACAGACCTTTCTTCTTTAGAATTGGAGGTTCAGATTTGTTAAATGATAAATATAGAGGTATGTTTTTTGGTGCTGGTTTCATGTTCAGAGAAGATTATTTAAAATATTTGGTAGGTGCTGTTAGCAGTGTTCCATAAACTAAATTTTAGAGGAGAAAATGGATAAAGAAAAATTTTTACAGGAGCTTGATATATTTTCCAGTTTAAAGTCTGAAGAGATACAAGAAATATCAAAATTCTTTCACGAGGAACACTATAAAAAAAATGAATATATATTTTTTGAAGGAGATGAAGAACCTGGTATGTATATAGTTGTTGATGGAATAGTAAAGCTAACGAAAGAAACTGCTGATGGAAAAACTGTAATACTTAGGTTAGTAACACCAAAAGAGTTTTTTGGATGGCTTACTGTTGGAGAGTCTAAACCAGAAAGTACATATACAGCTCAGGCTCTTGTAGATACTGATGTTTTACATATATCAAATTCAGACTTTTTGAGACTATTAATAAAATACCCAGCTATAGCTGTAAAAATAACGTGTGATGCAAGCAAAATGCTCCTTGAAGCTTATGATAGACTAAAGAGTCTTGCTGCAGAAAAAGTTGAAGGTAGGATAGCCACATTACTTTTAGAGCTTGCAAGGAAAATAGGTCAAAAAGAAAACGGCAAATATGTGATAAACGCTCCTATCACAAGACAGGATATAGCAGAAATGGCAGGAACTACTGTAGAAACAGCTATAAGAATAATAAGCAAATGGAAAAAAGAAGGCATAGTAAATACTCAAAGAGGAAAAATAGAAATTCTAAAACCAGATTATTTAGAAATGCTGATAGCTTGAAAATTATCAAATTATTCCAATAATTTAATTGTAGATAAACTTTAGAGGATTGATATGGACTGGCCTCAAATTTCCAATGTACTTTCTATAAGACCTATAACCGATGAAAAACCTTTCAAAGATTTTATAAAAAATAAAAAGCAAAAACCTAAAACAAAAAAAGAAAAGGAAGAAAAACCTGTTCAAGAGGAAACAAAAGGAAAAATTAATATATATGTTTAAAGTTCCTTACTATATAACCTTAACGCATTCAAAACAACAGTTATAGAGCTTATAGACATTGCAATTCCTGCAAAAACAGGTTTTAAAAATATCCCAAAAAATGGATACAGTACACCTGAAGCAACAGGTATAAGGATAATATTGTAAACATATGCCCAGAAAAGATTTTGCTTTATAACTTTTATACTTTCTTTTGATAGTTTAAATACTTTTACAACACCTAAAAGAGTATCCTTTAATAGTATTATATCACCTGTTTCTTTAGCTATTTCTGTCCCTCCACCTACAGCTATACCTACATTTGCCTTGCCCATTGCTGGAGCATCATTTATTCCATCTCCAACAAATAAAACTTTTTTTCCTTCCTTTTGTAGTTTTTCAATATATCTATATTTATCTTCAGGAGAAACCTGTGCTAAAAACTCTTCAACACCAAGCTCATTAGCAACTTTCTTAGCTACAGATAAGTTATCACCTGTTAGAAGAACAGGTTTTATCTTTTCCTGTTTAAGAAAACTTATAACTTTTTTTGCTTCATCTTTTATTTTATCTTCTAAGCAAAACTTTCCAACTATTTCCTTATCTATAACTACATATATAACTGTAAAACCATCATTATTCTTTTCTATATTAAAGCCTAAGTCTTCTAAAAGTTTTTCATTTCCTATATATATATCTTTATTATTTATATTTGCATATACTCCTTTTCCTATTATATTTTTAAAAATTTTTGTTTC
>JALSSG010000251.1 GCA_026984355.1 Hydrogenothermaceae bacterium | reverse complement strand
TATTGTTGTAATACCATTTTTTTGTAAAATTTGAACATTTTTTGGACTAAAAGTTAATTTACAATCAGGTCTAATCTGTGCTATTAATTCTACAGGTTGATAGCCTAACAATTCTATACCAAAACTATTATTAACTATATCTACCTTACTTACTCTTGCATTTGAGCTTATAAGGTTAAATGGAGAATATACTTTGTTTTTTGAAAGTACCACTTTATACTCTCCTGTACCGTCTAATGCTATATATGTCTTTCCTTTTATGTATCTGTATCCTGCTACTCCTTTACTTTTTACAAGGTCTACATAGACTTTTCTTTCTACTCTAAGGGTTCTTAAATCTCCATTATTATTTACAACAAAAATATTATCTTCTAGTTTTTTGATAGTAGTATTCCTTGAATCAAGGGCTATTTTTGTAAAATCTGTAGCATATATAGGAATTATTTCCTGTTTAACTGCCCAGTTATAAACTTCCTTTAAAGCTTTTAATGAAGCTGGTTTGCTGCCAGAGAAGAAATGATAATATATATCTATTGGCTTTAATCTTCTTTCTTTATCTGTAAGTTCAAAAGTCTGTATTGCTTTTATATACCCATATGGATAAGAAAATCCTTCTGTGAAGACATTATCATTTTGTACCTGAGCGTAAACCTGGAAATACTTGCCTTTATTTATACCAAGAGGTGATATTAGAGAAAGTAATGGTTTTTCCTTTGTTATATATGTATCTCCTCCATTTAAATTGTATACATGTAAATCGTAAGTTAATTTTAAAGCTTCAACTGGAGGCATACAGTCTCCTGTCCAGAAAAATATTTTTACTTTCTTTTTATTGTTTAACAATCTGCTTTCTATATACTTTATAGAGCCTTCTATCTCTCTTTTTAGGTTAAACCTATAGTTTTTTATATTTAAGTTATATATACCATTTTCAAATGGTTCTTTGTAATAAATCTGATACCAATCAAATGGATGAGAAAAAGAATGAGATGCCGGTTCTACATTAGGCATAGAAAATATATCTTTTGCTATACTTTCTAACTTCTGATGATTATCTTCAGGATAAGCTCCCCAAGGTGCTATCTCTCCTTCAATAATTGATACAGAATGAGGAATTGAAAATTTTTTTATAATTTCCTCTTTTATAACTTCACTTGCGTACTCATATTTATCTGGGTTTATACTTGTCTTTTGATTAAAACCATCACCGTCTATATGTACAAATAAAAGCCTTCTTCCACTTTCTGTTGTTGTGTCAGGTATTAAAGTAATAGGAACATTAGCAGTTTTTTCAAAGAAGAAAAATGGGTCTATTACAAAAAAATCCTCAATAATAGCCCTTACAAAGAAACCTTCAACAGCATACCCTCCCCATTTTGTTATAGCTGCTGGAACATGAACTTGACCAGAGCTGTTTCTTAAAACAAATAAAGGAATACCATTTTTAGGGTAGATATAATAATCTCTTTTATAAGTAGGTGGAGCTATCTCTTTCCATTTTATACTATTTTGATTATCAAGCTTCCAGTCTGTACTTTCTGCTTTTCCATACACAATTCCAAGGTCAGATAAAAAGTTTTTGGTTAAAGGAAATCCAAATGAATCTATAAAAATGACCTTTATTCCAGAGTTTATTTTTTCTTTTATCCACTGAAAGAATTTATCTGGGTCTGGAGCTTCATCTATCCATACAACTATGAGTTTATATCTGTCTGCCAAATAACCTTCTGGAATACCTTTGTTTATATCAAAAACATCTGGCACATAACCATAATACTCTAAAAATGTTTGTGCTAATCTATGAACATTAGAAAAAGATGGGTCTTTTTTCCCAGAAAGCTGTATGTCTGAATTATAAAGAAGTAAAGCTCTCCTTGGTTCTGGTGTACACTCACTATAACCGATTATGTTTAAGGAAAGATTAGAAATGTATGGAATAAAACCATAAGATTTTATCTGTTTTATAAACTTTTCTGCCTTCTGTTTTTCTCCAGGTTTAACATATTCTATAACAACTACATCCTTTTCCTTAGCAATATTCTTTAACTTTTCTAATAGTTTTTGTCTTTCTTTATCTTCAGAAAGTCTGCTAAACACATCTTCAACTACAAACATGTCAAAGTAGTTTTTTATCTCATCGTAAATCTCAAAACCTCTATTTAGTGCAATTATTTTATCAGGGAATGTCTGTTTTACATTTTTTATAAAAGACACAAGAGCTTTTTCATACTCTTTTTTCCTTTTTTGATTTTCAAGTATTATTTGATATGAATCCAGTGTATCTAAAAATATTCCGTCAAATCCAGCTTTATATATGTTTTTTATTCTGTTTAATAAAAAATCTTGATAATCCTTATTTCTAATATCAGCTACTAAAGATTCCCATACTCTGTTTTTTCCTAACAGCCATTCTTCTTTTACCTTATTAAAATCTTTTCTATATTTTTCTATTTCACCAACAGAAACATAAGCTAAAATCTTTGCCTTTTTATTGTATGTCTGTATACCATTTATATAAAAATTTTTATCCACGTTGTCTGGGTCTACTACAACAACATCAAAAGAATACAGAAGCTCAACAGGTGGATTATGCCAGTAGTAAAATGCTACACATTTACCATATGAAAACTTAATCAAAAATATAATAAGAAAACTAACTACGGAGCATATAAGTCTCATAATGTAAACCTCTGAGAAAATTTCTCATAAGAATTAGTCCTACTAAAGAAGCAACAAGCAAAGATAAAGTAAATCCGTATCCATAGAATAAAGGACCTAAATAAACAGAAATTAAAGAAAAAATTCCATTAAATACAAAAAATGATATAGAAACAATCAGTGCCTCTCTTCTCCTATCAAAATAATATAGGAAGGCTAGTATAGTTATAACGAAAAGCTGAAGTGTAGTCCCTATCATATCTACATAAAACAGATATATGTATTTTTCAGATATACCAAAGACTTCAAGTATTGGTTTTATGAAAAGGATTATGATTATGTCAGCAATTAGCTGTATAACAAGCACATCTGTAATTGTATTTCTTGCCTGAATTCCCAGTTCTTCACCATAATAAAAGATTCTTTTTAAAGGTTCACCTTTTATAACTGCTCTATAGTAATTTTCGTAATACCTCATATAGTCTGTTTCTATTCTAAGTAAGAATACAGCAAGACCAGGTATTATAGCAAGATAAGCAAAGAATATAGGTATATCATACAATATAGAGGTTCTAAAAATAGATAATACCTTTTCACCTGTATCAGGGTGATACCAGAAGATGAATTTATCAATCCATATTGCACTATTGTAAAACAAACCTGTAAAGATTAAAGATATATATATTTTATTTTTGTTTAAAAAATCAAAATCTAAGACAACATTTGATGGATATGTTTTTAGCACATAAAAATAAAGCAAAATAAACAAAACAAACATACCAATTAAAAGAGCTAACATTAACCCCTCAAGACCTAAATAACCTACAAACGTCATAGCAAGGAAAAATGTAATTACAAATCCAAAGAAAAATGAAAAAACTATAAACTTGTAATTTTTTAAACTCGTCAAAAGGATATTTACAATCCATATTCCAGAAAATACAGCAAGGTTTGAACAAAAAAGTAAACTAAATAAAAGTCCTACATCTTTAAGAAAGAAAAAAGATAAAACTAAGGAAAAAATGAGACTTAACAATAAAGACAGGATAAGAACAAGATTTAATGTAGGTAAAACTCTAAAGTTTTCTTTTTCAAATAATCTATCAGCTATATACCTTGTAAAAGTCAATTGAAATGGAGAAGTAATTATTAAAGAGAATGCTATGAGATATGTTACTATTATCTGAAAAGCCTTTGTTTTTTGCGGTATAAATAACTCTGACAGAACATAACCAATAAGAAGTATGGTAATTATAGAAATAACATATGGTCCAGAAGTAATAATAGCTGCATAACTATATGCTCTTAATGTTGATGATACTGTTTCTTTTTTAAGAATCTTTTTTAGCTCTAACCCTATCCCTGCCATCTATATACCCTTGAAATATCTGTTTATATTTATTTATCAACTTTTCTAATGTATAAAACCTTTCCACTCTTAAAGTTGCAACTTCACTAGATTTTTTCCATAAATTTTCATCTGTTAAAAAAGAAACATAAAGTTTTGCAATAGCCTCTGGGTTTCCTATTGGAGCTATTTCTCCAGCTTTACCAAGGTTTATATCTTCCTGGTTTATACCACCATAAATAAGCTGTCTGCATGCCCCTACATCTGTTGTAACTACTGGTATACCTGCTGCAAAAGACTCAAGAACTACTAAAGGCATACCTTCACTTATTGAAGTGAGTGTCGTAAGCTTTACATCTGGTAGAACATCTTCTACATTTTTGTATCCTAAAAACTTTATGTTGTCTTCAACATCTAAAGCTCTAACTAATTCTCTGCATTCTTTTGCATACTCAGGGTCTTCATCTTCATTCCCAACAATCCAGCCTTCAACATCTGGAATATAATAAGAAACGATTTTTATAGCCTTTATAAATGTTTTTATATCTTTTATAGGAACAACTCTACCTATTAAAGCAACAATATTTTTTTCAGGTGGTTTTTCTTTTCTAATTGGCAAGAACTTTTTTATTTCTATACCATTTGGAATTATATCAGTTTTAGAAGGGTCTGCACCGTACATAATTTGAGCATTTCTTGCATCTTCAAATAATGAAAAAATCTTATCTGCCGCTTCATACTCAAATTTTCCTAAAGCAATAAAAAAGTTTATCCACATCTGTTTAAAGTAATCTATATAAGCGATATCTTTAAGCAAAAAGGGTCTTTTATCTTTTAGCCATTCAACATTCATTAAATCTATTTTTCTTTCTTTCGTATATATACCATGTTCATGAATTATAAATGGTAATTCCCTATCATACTTCATTAAAGCACCTAAAAACCCTGCATATCCTGTAGATGGACTATGAATTACTTTTGGTTTTATTTTTGTTTTTGCTGCTTTAGCTACAGTCCATATAGGAGCATGCATATTTCTAACGTTCCAGAAGTATTCTGTAAATGAATGGTCTGGACAGTTCTCAAGATATTTTTCTTCTATATACTGCCAGGATTTATAAGAATATAAAAACTGCTTTTCTGTTAAAGATTCAAAATAAAAATCTAATTTTTTTGCTTCCCATGGAAAAACCTTTTTTTCTTTAAACCATTTATGTAATGTTTCTAACGTTTTATAAGACCTTTCAGATATATCTACTTTTTCTGGATTAGGTTTTTGTAATTTTTCAAAAAGAAAAAACTCTTCAACAACTTCAACATTTTCAGGTATATCATATGCATACTCTTTATACTGCTGTTTATTTCCGCCTAAAAATATAATCCCAAACCTAAAATCTCTTAAGTTTGAGATAATTGTGTGTATCCATTCAGACACACCACCTCTTATATATGGATATGTTCCTTCACATATCATAAGGATATCTACATTCATCATCTTCTCCATACAGAAACAATGCAGTAACTAAGATAATCTTTTTCTATATCTTTTATATTTTCTAAAAGCTCTTTAACCTTTGAGAAATTTTTCTTTTTAAATTCTACTTCAGCAAGATAAAGATAAACATTTTTATTTATAGGATTTAAGAAGACACTTCTTTTTAAGAAATCTTCAGCTTTTTCTAAATTTTCTAATTTTAAATAAATTCTCCCTATTAGAAAATAGAGTTTATCATCTTCTCCTAATATTTCTAAAGCCTCTTTTGCATACTTTAAAGACTGATTAAGATAAAAGGTATAAAACTCTTTATCAACAAGATTTAGATATACAAATTCCCAGTACAAAAAAGCAAGTTCTTTTAAAATTCTTCCTGACAAAACAGCATCTTTTGTTTTTTCAAGTTTGTCTAAAAGAGAAGAAATTTTTTTATTTAAATCTTTTTCAAGACCTGTGATAAAGCTTAAAGCCAGAAGTCTTACTTCATCAAAGTCAGAATAAACAGCACTTTTCAACAAATTTATAGAAGATGGACTTTTTAACGAAGAAAGTATAAAAATTGCTTCTTCTTTCATAGGAATATTTTTATCTTGACTTTCTATAGCTTTTTTTAAAAAAGCTTCCCCATAAGATATTCTTTTTAGGTTTACTTCCTCTGATAAAAGTTCATTAGCTGGTACATTTTCCGTTTTTATCAAAGGTTTTTCTTTAATGAAAAACACATATATAGCTGTAAATATTAAAGAAAATATATATCCAAAAATAGGAATTAAAAAAGCCAGTAAAAAAATCATAAAGAATGATTTAAAAACAGCTTTAGTTTTTGATTTTATCAAAGGATATAAACTGACACTTAAAAACAAAACAGCAAAAAAGTAAGAGGTAAAAAACACAAACATACCGGTATAGAAATTATCTATATAAAACAAAGTATAAATAGAAAAAACTTCTAAAATTAAAGACAACATAAAGAAAAACACAAATATAAAAATCACTTTAAAAACTCCTGTAAGTCTTTTATTGTTTCATCGTATGTATTCCTTACAGGAACAACAGAAAAGTTTATGTTTTCAACATATTCTGAAGGATATCTACTAGCTATATATGTTTTTACCCTATTTATATAACTTTCTGCTCCAGATACAGAAGTAAGTGGTAATATTACAAGAACTAACTTTTCAATACAGTAAATATCTGTACTTCTTGAAATTCTATTTATAATCTCATTTACCTGTTCCTTTATATCTGGATTTAAAATATCTATAACAACAACAGTGCTTTCTTTTTTATATTTTTTCCTTAGTAGAGAAAGTTTATAGAGCTCTTTATGGAAATCAAAATCACAAAAAGCCGATTCAAACTTTTGGACATAGTCTTTCATATTAATATCATGAAAGAAGTAAGACAAAAATAAAGAGATTGTAAGAATATTATCCATGTTAAATTTTACAAAAGGCATATTATTTATAGTTAAAATTGAGATTATATTATCTTTCTCATCAACAACAGGAATTACAGCTATATGTTTAGTTTTCCTGTAATCCATAGGGTCAGATATAAAAACAATCTCTC
>JALSSG010000250.1 GCA_026984355.1 Hydrogenothermaceae bacterium | reverse complement strand
CAGATGGAACCATAAAGGCTCTAAAAGATGTTGGTTATGAAATTATAAACCTTGGTGGAGGAAAAAATCCTATATCACTTAACTACGTAATAAATAAAATAGAAGAATATTTAGGAAAAAAAGCAAAAATAAATTACAAACCTTTCCATAAAGCAGACCTTAAAGAAACATGGGCAGATATTACAAAAGCAGAAATGCTACTTGGATGGAAACCTAAAATAAGTTTTGATGAAGGACTAAAAAGAACAATTCAATGGTACTTAGAAAATAAAGAATGGTTAAAGGATATTAAGTTATGAAAACAGTAGTTCATTCATTTGGAGCAGCAAAAACAGTTACAGGTTCATGTCATCTTTTAGAAGCTGATGGTCTAAAAATACTTATAGATTGTGGGATGTTTCAGGGATTGGATGAAGATAAAAATTATCAGCCTTTTCCCTTTGACCCAAGGACTATAGATTACTTAATAATTACCCATGGACATATAGACCATATAGGAAGGATACCTCTTTTAGTAAAAGAAGGCTTTAGAGGAAAGATAATATCAACAAGACCTACATATCACATAGCAAGGATAATGCTTTTAGATGCGGCTAATGTTATGAAAGAAGAGTATACAGTAGAATACAGAAAAGCATTAAGGAGAGGAAGACCATGGGAAGCCAGACCACCCTTATATGATGAAGATGATGTTTATGAAGCTATAGACCTTTTTAGAGTATTTTTAGAATATAATCAAGCTTATCATCTATCAGATAATATAACTATTACTTTTAAAGATGCAGGACATATACTTGGTTCTGCATTTGTAGAAATTAAAATAAAAGAGAAAGACAAACAAAAAACTGTAGTCTTTTCTGGAGACCTTGGAATGACAGAAAGGTTAATAATAAAACCACTACAATTTTCAAAAGATGGAAACTATGTTTTTGTAGAATCAACTTATGGAAATAGAAAACACAAAAGCTTACAAGAAAGCATAAAAGAGTTTAAAAATGCAGTAATAGAAAGCTTTAAAAATGGTGGAAATATCATCATTCCTACATTTGCATTAGAAAGAGCGCAGGAAATTCTTTATATACTAAGACAGATGTACGACGAAGGTTCTCTTCCTGAATGTAAAGTTTTTTTAGATAGTCCTCTTGCAATAGCAGCTACAAAAATATTTTTGAGATTCCCTGAATATTTTAATGAAGAAACAAAAAGATTAATCGCAGAAGGAAAAAATCCTTTCTTATTCCCATACGTTCATTTCTCACAAACTCCAGAAGAATCCAAAAAAATAAACAGTATAACCTCTGGTGCTATAATACTTGCAGGAAGTGGAATGTGTACAGGTGGAAGAATAAAACACCACCTAAAACATAACTTATGGCGAGAGGAAAATAGTGTTATATTTGTTGGATATCAGGCAAAAGGTACATTAGGTAGAGCTATAGTAGATGGAGCAAAATCGGTAAAAATATATGGAGAAGAGATAGCTGTAAAAGCTAAAATATACACAATAAATGGCTTTTCTGCCCATGCAGACCAGCCAGTACTTGAAAAATGGGTATCAAACTTTGAAAATCTTATCAATACATACATAATTCATGGAGAACCAGAAGCACAGGAAGCATTTAAAGAGAAATTAAAACAAGATTTTAATATAAAATCTCATATCGTAGAGTTTGGAGAACCTATAATCCTTATATAAAGGAGGGGAAAATGCTTAAATACATAGATATTTACTCAGAAAAAAGAACTCACTTTATAGACATTACAGATGAAATTAAAGAGATTTTAGATGAGAGTAATATAAAAGAAGGAATTTGCTATGTATATGTTCCTCATACAACGGCAGGTATATTTATAAATGAAAATGCAGACCCAGACGTTAAATGGGACATAGAAAACACATTGGAAAAACTAATACCTTGGGAAAATAACTATCAGCACGCAGAAGGGAATGCAGCAGCTCATATAAAATCTGTTATTGTTGGAAGCAGTGTATCAATACCAGTATCAAAAGGTAAACTTTTACTTGGTACATGGCAGGGAATTTTTTTTGCAGAATTTGATGGCCCAAGAACACGAAAAGTAATAGTTAAAATTATAGAAGGATAAATATATAATATAACCAGCAATTTTTTACTGTGAGGCTTGAATTTGCTGAAAAACATAAAGAGAATTTTAATAGCAAATAGAGGAGAGATTGCAGTAAGAGCTATAAGGTCTATAAGAGAATTAGGTGGTGAATCTATAGCAATATACTCACAGGCAGATAAAGACTCTATACATCAAAGCTTAGCAGATATTTCTATATGTATAGGACCACCACCTACAGAACAGAGTTATCTCAATATTCCTTCAATTCTTGCAGCTGTTGAAATAACAAATGCAGATGCTATATATCCAGGTTATGGTTTTCTCGCAGAGAACCCAAGATTTGCTGAAATATGCGAAAAAAGTGAAATAAAGTTCATAGGACCATCTTCTGATACAATAAAACTTACAGGTGATAAAGCTTCTGCAAGGGAGGCTGCAATAAAAGCAGGAGTTCCTGTCATTCCAGGAAGTCCTCCAGTAGAAACACTAAAAGAAGCATTAAAATCGGCAAAAGAGATTGGTTATCCAGTTTTAATAAAAGCTGCTGCTGGTGGTGGTGGAAGGGGGATGAGAGTTGCTCATAATGAACAGGAATTAACAAGACTACTTCCAATAGCTCAAAGAGAAGCAGAAACATCCTTTGGAGACCCTAGAGTATATATAGAAAAATTCATAATAGACCCAAAACATATAGAAATTCAGATTTTAGCTGATGAATATGGAAATGTAATTTATCTTGGTGATAGAGAATGTTCAGTCCAAAGAAGACACCAAAAAATACTTGAAGAAGCACCTTCTCCATTTATAACAGATGAAGTAAGGAAAAAAATGGGAGAAGCTGCAGTTAAATTTGCTAAATACGTAAACTTTACAGGTGCTGGAACTGTAGAATTTATAGTAGATAAAGAAATGAACTTTTATTTTATAGAAATGAACGGTAGAATACAGGTAGAACACCCTATAACAGAAATGATAACAGGAATAGATATAGTTTCCTGGCAACTAAAAATAGCTGACGGACAAAAACTAAATGTAAAACAAGAAGATATTACTCTCAATGGTCATTCAATTGAGTTTAGAATAAATGCAGAAAACCCAGAAACATTTGTTCCAAACCCTGGAACTGTTAAAAAACTCTACATCCCCGGTGGATATGGAATAAGAGTAGATACTCATATATATCAAGGATATAAAATACCACCTTACTATGATTCTTTAGTAGCAAAGTTAGTTGTGTGGGGCAAAAGTAGAGAAGAAGCAATAGAAAGAGGGAAAAGAGCATTAAGAGAATTCATATTAGAAGGTTTTGATACTACCATACCATTTCACAAAAAAATTTTAGAAGACAAAGAGTTTTTAGAAGGTACATATACAACTACTCTTGTAGATAAAAAATATTTACATAGTAAATAACTTTGAATTATTGGAAAATGAGAATAATTTTAAATCGCTAAAAACTTTTTAAGGAAAGGCAATGATAAAAGTATTTGCAGTAGGTCCTTTGCAGGAAAACACAGTAATAGTTGCTGATGATGAAACTAAAGAGGCTGTAATAATAGACCCTGGAGCTGAAGGAAACAAAATTTTATCTAAGCTAGAGGGACTTAAACCAGTTGCAATAATAAATACCCATGGACACTTAGACCATGTAGGACAGGTAGGTTTTTTAAAAGAAAAACTAAACATACCATTTTATCTAAACTATAAAGATACATACCTTATAAATAACGATATATTCCCAGGTTTTGCACAGCTTGTAGGGGCTGTACCATGTCCAGAGCCAGATTTTAACCTGAAAGAAGGTGATATAATTAGATTTGGAAATAGAGCTTTTACTGTTATTGAAACTCCGGGACATACACCTGGAGGCGTTTGTTTTTACGACCCAGAAAATAAAGTTCTTGTTGCTGGAGATACACTTTTTAAAAGAGGTGTAGGTAGAACAGACCTACCTGGAGGAGATACAGATACCCTAAAAAAATCCTTACAAAAACTTATGGAACTTCCAGAAGACACAGTTGTTATATCTGGACATGGAGATACAACTACAATAGGAGAAGAAAAACAATATAACCCTTTCATAACCGGCAGGATTTCCTTATGGTAAGGATAGGAGCTCACGTATCATCTTCTAAAGCTTTAGACCTTGTATTTGATAGAGGTAAAGAGATAGGTGCAGAAACTATTCAGTTTTTTCTAAATTCACCTCGCTCATGGAAAACAAAGATAAGAACAGATAAAGAAATAGAAAACTTTCTTAATAAGAAAAACAGTCATAATATATATCCAGTAGTAGTTCATGCCTCTTATCTTTATAATCTTGCCTCTGATGATATAGACCTGAGAAAAAAATCTATAAAAGGTGTGATTGAAGATTTAATCTTATGTGATGAATTAGACATTGATTACTATGTAATACATCCCGGAAAAGCAAAAGGTTTAAAAGATGAAAAAGCTATAGAAAACATAAAAAAATCTTTAGAAGAGATATTCTCAAAAACTAATGTGAAAACTATATTTTTACTTGAAACCCTTGCAGGACAAAAAGGAGAAATTGGAAAAACTACAAAAGAGCTAAAAGAACTTCTCTCAGTAATTCCAGAAGAAAAAAGCGGTGTATGTGTAGACACATGTCACATATTTTCTGCAGGTTATAAAATAAACACAGAAGAAGGTTTCAACAATTACAAACAGGAAGTAGAAACATTAATAGGTCTTAAAAAAGTAAAACTTATACATTGTAATGATACCAAAACACCTTACAATTCTAAAAAAGATAGACACCAGCATATAGGAGAAGGTTATATAGGTATTAAAGGATTTGAGTTTTTTTTAAATGACTCATTTTTTGGAAAACTACCATATATAATAGAAACACCAAAAATTGGTAATTATGACCAGATTAATATGGAAAGACTCAGAAAAGCTATAAAATATACTCTAGTGCGTCCGTAGCTCAGCTGGATAGAGCACCAGCCTCCGGAGCTGGCGGTCGCGGGTTCAAATCCCGCCGGACGCGTAAAGAGGTAAGGTATGGAGATAAAGATTGATGAAATAAAGAAAATTGAAGATGAATTATCAAGATATATAGACTCTGATGTTGAGTTTATTCTAAAAATAGGTAATTACATCTTATCAAGTGGTGGAAAGCGTCTTAGGCCTATATTGGTGCTTACCTTTTCAAAAGGTCTTAGAGGGGAAAATCTTCCAACAGATTACCCAATAGCTGCAGCTATGGAATATCTTCATACAGCCTCTTTATTACATGACGATGTAGTAGATGGCGCAAAGCTTAGAAGAAATAAACCATCAGCAAACGTAGTTTTTGGCAATGATACTGTGGTACTTACAGGAGACTACATGTATGCAAACGCCCTTTATCTTTTTTCTATATACGGAAACATAGATATGATAAAGAATGTAAGCTCTGCCGTAAAAAAAATGGCAGAGGGACAACTTTTAGAGTTAAAAAGTATTGGAGATTTTGATATATCACTAGAAGATTACTATCAAATAATAGAAGGAAAAACTGCTGTATTATTTGCAAGTTGCTGTTATGTAGGTGCAGAACTTGCAAAGGCAGATGAAGAAAAAAAACAAAATGCATATCTTTATGGTCTATATCTTGGATACGCATTTCAGATTATAGATGACTTACTTGACTATATAGGAGACAAGAAAAAAGTAGGAAAACCTGTTTTTAATGACCTTAGGGAAGGAAAGGTAACCTATCCTCTACTAAGTATAAAAGATAAATTAACAGAAGAAGAAAAACAACTGATTAAGAAAGTACTTAGAAATACAAATCCTGACGAAAAACATATAAAAGATGTTGTTAATCTGGTAAAAAGTAAAGGTGGAATAGAAAATTCCATAAATAAGGCTACAGAATTTGTTAAAAAAGCTATACAAAAGCTTGATATTTTTCCAGAAAATGAATATTTTTCTAATCTTAAGAAATTAGCAAATTATGTAGTAGAGAGGGAATTTTAATGAGAAGGATTTTGTTAAAATCAAAGGTACATAGACTTACAGTTACAGGTGCAGACCTTCATTATGAAGGAAGTTTAACTCTTGATGAAGCTCTTATGGAAGCAGCTAATTTAGTGCCATTTGAAAAGGTTGAAGTATACAATATAAACAACGGGAAAAGATTTTCTACGTATGTTATTCCTGGCGTTAGATATGGTGGAGAATGTATTCTAAACGGTGCAGCAGCAAGAATGGGACATTACGGAGACCTTATTATAATAGCTTCTTACGCAGATGTTGATGATAAAGAACTGAAAAATTACAGTGTAGACCTTGTTTTTGTTGACGAAAACAATAATATAAAAGAACACAAAAAAGTTCCTATTTTTTCTCAGGAGCTTGCAAGAGACTAAATGGAGATATAAATGAAACTATATGGCTGGTTTTTCTTTGCAGCAGTTATACCAGCCTTCCTTTTATCATGCAGTACTTCAAAAAAAGACGTAACAGTTTATTATGATAATAAGCCTTACTTGTTAATCAAAGATTCTAAGCCAAAAAAAGTTCCTCCAGTACCAGCTTTTGACATAGCTCTTTTAAAATTACAGGGAAAAGAGCTAAAAATAGATTTAGATGAAGAAGAAAAACAGTTTCTTGTATATGAATCTCATAAATTTGGGATAAAAATCCCAGCAAGAAAAGATATAAAAAAATATCTATACTACTATGCAGTAAAAAATAAAAAATATACTCAAAAGGCATTAGAAAGAGGAATGTATTTTATACCAATGATAAAAAAAATATTTAGACAGTATAACTTACCTGAAGAACTTGCATATTTACCTGTAATAGAAAGTGGTTTTAATCCATTTGCAACATCACGAACTGGAGCTGCAGGAATATGGCAGTTTGTACCATTAACAGCAAAAAGATTCGGACTTAAGATAAACTCAAAAATAGATGAAAGAAGAGACCCTTATAAATCAACTATTGCAGCAGCAAAATACTTAAAATATTTATATAAATATTTAAAAAGATGGGATTTGGCAATAGCAGCT
>JALSSG010000249.1 GCA_026984355.1 Hydrogenothermaceae bacterium | reverse complement strand
TTGTACCTACTCCAAGCTTTAATCTTCCATCATCTACTATAGATATGCTTGATGAAGCCACCTGCTTTCCTTCCATACCTTTAAAAAATGTTTTACCTTTTATAAGTGCTTCTCCACTAAAAGCAGAGGAGAAAGTTCCTAAAAACTCTGCTGCAACATAGGGAGAAAATAAGATTCTCATACGTCCTGTTTTTAATGGCTTTGCTCCTAATAGGGAAATAGCTGTTTTTGCTGTTTCTTTTGCAAGGCTTTCTAAATCAAGCTCATCTAAAAACCTTGATGCTGTATATCCCCATGAAATCTGAGAATCTCCATCTTCTTCAGCTACAGCAGCAACCATAGCTGTGTATACTGTTCCTTTATCTTCCACATGAATTCCATTAGAGTTATAAAGGTGCATATGGTAAAAATACTCTGTAAATGAAGCATTTCTGACTTTTTTAATTCTATGGTCATAAGACTTTACTAATTTTTCTATCTCTATCGCTTTTTCTATTTTTTCTGCTGGAGGCAATGATAAAGCAAAGGTATCAAGATATTCTACTTTTTGTGTTGGTATTAGATGTTCTATGATGGTATTTCCATCATCAGGAGAGGTTATTTTTGTAAAATCCTTAGCTCTTTCTATAACCTGTAGAATATCTTCTTCCTCGAAACTTGTACCATAGGCAAATCCTTGATTTCCATCCTTTAAAACTCTTATAGAATATCCACTATCCTGTGAAAATATATATGTTTCTATAGAAAAATTTTGAGATTCAGACTTTAGTTTTTTACTATCTAAAAAATATATTTCCCACTGATATTCTCTTAGAGATTTTTGAGCTATATCTAGGACTTTTTCTATTTCCAATACTACTCTCCTTTTATAAGCTCTTTTATATATTTATCTAACTTTTGTATGCTTTCTGCAATAATATCCTCTAGTTTTGTTTTTTTGGTTAGAGGCTGTCTTGGTTCTTCGTATCTTGTATAAGATTCTGGTCTTATCATAATTCTTTTTATCTTTCCTTCTGGAGTTATCAGTACAATATATGGAACATCTATTTTTGCTATTTTGTATCTCTCTATCGCTTCTGAGTAAGCTCTATAAACTGGAATTTTCAAAGGAATAAATTTTTTTGCTTCCTGAACTTCCTTAGGTGTACTTCTACTAAGTAAAACAGCCAAGAATATAACTTTATCTTTATACTTTTCATACAGTTTATTAAATTCTGGTAAAAACCAGTAAGTTCCTTTCTGGTCTCCTATCGCCCAAAACACAATGACAACAGGTTTATGTTTATTAACAAAATCTTTAAGATGAACTACATTTCCTGATTCATCTATCATCCTAAAGTCTAAAAACTCTTTTCCTGCAAGCTGTTTGTACTCATTTTTGGGAAATTCAAAATCCTCTTTTGAAAATGAGCCAGTAGATAAAAATAAAAAAGAAAATAATATTAAAAACAGCTTTAATATATTCATCTTTATCCTCCAAATTTAAAAATATCCTAATAATCTAATATAGACCTAAAAAGATTTTGTGTACTCTTTGTATTTTTGTATCCTTTCTTTTATTTCTATCCAGTTATCATTACCAAATTTTTCTATCACAGCATCAGCAAGAACATAAGCAAGCATAGCTTCTCCGACTACAGCAGCAGCAGGTACAGCTGTAACATCAGACCTTTCTTTTGCTGCTAAAAATGGTTCTTTTGTTCTTATATCTACAGAGTGAAGTGATTTTTTTCTCATTAGTGTAGGAATTGGTTTCATTCCAACCCTAACTATTATTGGCTCTCCATTTGTAATACCACCTTCCAGTCCACCAGCTCTGTTAGTTTTGTGATAGAAACCTTTTTCTTTATCATAAAAAATCTCATCATGAGCCTGTGAACCAAACTTTTTCGTTAGGTTAAACCCTTCTCCTATCTCTACTCCCTTCATAGCCTGAATACTCATCATAGCCTGTGCTATTCTTCCATCTAATCTCCTATCCCACTGAACATAACTCCCTAAGCCAATAGGCACACCTACAGCAAAGACTTCAAAAACTCCTCCTAAACTTTCTCCTTCCTGCTTAGCAAGGTCTATTAATTTCTTAAATTTTTCATCCTCTTCTGGAACTGGAATTCTAACTTCAGACTGCTCTGCTCTTTTAGCTCTCTCTTCTAAAGGTATACTATCTATAATATCTCTTACAGAAAGCTCTCCTATAGAAACTACATAACTTCCTATTTTTATTCCTATGTCTTCAAGCAACTGTTTACATATTGCACCTACTGCTACTCTTGTTGTTGTTTCTCTTGCACTTGCCCTTTCTAATACATTTCTAAGGTCTCTAAAACCATACTTTATACCACCTACAAGGTCAGCATGGCCTGGCCTTGGATGAACTATTTCTCTCTTATCTACAGGTTCTCCTTCTATAGCCATTATATCTGTCCAGTTTTCCCAGTCTTTGTTTTCTATTAATACTGTTATAGGACTTCCAAGGGTATATCCAAACCTTACTCCTGATAATATTTTTGCTCTATCTTTTTCTATTTTCATTCTTCCACCACGACCATAACCTTTCTGTCTTCTTGCTAATTCCTTATTTATATACTCTACAGATATTTTCAGATTAGAAGGCATACCTTCTAATATAGCTGTTAATGCAGGACCATGAGATTCTCCAGCATTTAAAAATCTAAGTCTTCCCATCTTTTTCCTTCTGGCTTAATTTAATTTCCCATTTATTATAGAAAAATTTTGCTTACTATACTAAACTTTGAGATAATAAAAAAAATTTTAAATTCTTCAAAGAAAAGAGGTGTGTTATATGAAAAGTAAGATAGCCTTTGTTGTAGGAATAATGGCAATATTTTTAGCTGGAGTTAGTTTTGGTATAAATGCAAAGACAAAAAAAGATTTATCTAATGATTTAGAACTTTTAGGTATATTTACAGATGTATTCAAAATAGTACAGGACAATTATGTAGAGCCTGTTGATTCAAAAAAACTCATATACGGTTCTTTAAGAGGTATGCTCTCTTCTTTAGATAAATTTTCTACCTTTTTCACACCTGAGGAGTTTGAGGAATTTACTACAGAAACCCATGGCGAATTTGGGGGACTTGGTATAGAAATAATGATGGAAGACCACAAATTGATAGTAGTTTCTCCAATAGAAGATACTCCAGCTTACAAAGCAGGGCTAAAACCTGGAGATGTAATTATTGAGATAGATGGAGAACCCACTGATAAAATGACTTTATTTCAGGCAGTCAAAAAACTAAGAGGAAAACCTGGAACTAAAGTAACTATCACTATATGGAGAAAAGGAGTAGAAAAACCATTTAAAGTAACTATAACAAGGGCAATAATCAAAATAAAAAGTGTAAAAACAAAAGAGCTTGATAATGGAAAAATAGGATACATAAGATTAACTCAGTTCCAGGAGAATTCTGCTCAAGATTTTGAAAAAGCACTTTTAAAATTCAAAGATAAAGAAGGAATTATTATCGACCTTAGGAACAACCCAGGTGGTCTTTTATCTGTAGCGGTACAGATAGCTGATATGTTATTGGAAAAAGGAGACCTTATAGTCTATACTAAAGGCAGAACCCCAAGAAGTAATGAGAAGTTTTATTCAATAAATGACCCGATAATCCCTAAAGATGTTCCAATTGTTGTTATTGTAAATAAAGGTTCAGCAAGTGCATCTGAAATTTTAACAGGTGCTTTAATGGATAATGAAAGAGCTCTTTCTGTAGGAGATAGAACGTTTGGAAAAGCCTCTGTCCAGACTTTAATACCACTTCCAGACGGCTCTGGTATAAAACTAACAACAGCCTACTATTACACTCCTAGTGGAAAACTTATAATGAACAAAGGTATAACACCAGATATTGTTGTTAAAATTTCGGAAGAAGAGGAAATTGAAAGACTAAAAGCAGAAAGAGAAGCAAAAATAAAAGGAGAAGACAAAGTAAAAATAAAAGACCCTCAACTTGATACAGCAATAAATGCGATTAAAATATTAACATTTGCTAAAAAATCCTTTGCCGAAGAGAAAAAGTGATTGTTTTAGGAATAGAAAGTTCATGTGATGATACATCAGTTGGTATATTTGACAGCAGGGAGGGACTACTTAGCAATGTAGTCTCTTCCCAGATTAAACTACATGAAGAATGGGGCGGAGTATATCCTGAGTTAGCAGCAAGAGAACATACAAAAAATATAACATCTGTTTTAGATATTGCCCTAAAAGAAGCAAATAAAAATATAAAAGATATAGATGTAATTTCAGCAACAATAACACCAGGCCTTATAGTATCTTTGGTAATTGGAAGTTCTGTAGCAAAAACCTTAAGTGCTGTTCTTGATAAACCTTTTGTTCCGGTACACCACATAGAAGCTCACATATTTGCAAACTTTATAGAAAAAAAAGAGGATTATCCTTTTATTGCTCTTGTAGTTTCTGGAGGACATACAGAGCTTTATTTGGTAGAAGAGTTTGGAAAGTACAGACTGCTGGGAAAAACTATAGATGATGCAGTAGGAGAAGCCTATGATAAAGTAGCAAGAATTTTAAATCTTGGTTTTCCTGGTGGACCTATTATAGATAAACTTGCTAAAAAAGGAACACACTCAATCCATCTTCCAAAGCCTCTATCAAGAAAAAAATCAGAGCATAGATTTAATTTTTCCTTTAGTGGACTTAAAACAGCCGTGCTTAGAGAGGTTGAAAAAAATAAATTATGTAAACCTGAAGATATAGCCTGTTCTTTTCAAGAAACTGCTGTTGAAATACTTGTGGAAAAAACCTTAGATGCTGTTAAAACTTTTAATATCAAAAAAATAGTTGTTGCTGGTGGGGTATCTGCAAATTCAAGACTAAGAGAAAGATTAAATGAGGAGGCTAAAAAAGAAGGAATAGAAGTAGATTTTCCTCATTTATCTTTGTGTACTGATAACGGAGCTATGGTAGCTTTTGCAGGGTATAAAAGATTTTTAAAAAAACAATCTGGATATTCTTTATTAATTGAAACAAAAGCAAAAATACCACTGGAAAAGTTTGAAGAATATATAAACTCATTTTAAAGTTAAATTCTCATTAAATTTTAGCCCTCCAAAATAGACTTTCAATATTGCAACTCAATAACTAAATATGTAAACATAATTAATATAATCAAATATAGAATTATAAACGGAGGAAATTATGGAAATTTCTCTCACTGTAAATGGAGAACATTACAAAGTAGATGTTCCCCCTAACACATTACTTGTTTACCTATTAAGAGAAGTTCTTAATCTTACAGGAACACATATAGGATGTGATACAAGTAGCTGTGGTGCATGTACAGTTATTATGAATGGAAAAGCTGTTAAATCCTGTACCGTTTTTGCATTTCAAGCAGATGGAGCGGAAATTTTAACTGTAGAAGGATTAGCCAAGAACGGTGAATATCATCCTGTTCAGGAAGGTTTTATAGAAAAACATGGCCTTCAATGTGGTTTTTGTACTCCAGGGATGTTAGCTCTCGCTTATGAACTTGTAAATACAGAAGATAATCTTGATGAAGAAAAAGTTAGAAAAGCACTTAAGGGAAATCTATGTAGGTGTACAGGTTATCAAAAAATTGTTGAAGCCATTTTATATGCAAAAGAAAGAACATAAAAGGAGGGAAAATAATGTCTACAGTAGGACAACCTGTTAGGAGAAAAGAGGATAAAAGACTTGTAACTGGATATGGAGAATTTTTAGAGGATATAAAGCTTCCTGGTATGTTATATGCAGTGTTTGTAAGAAGTACTATAGCTCACGGTAAAATTTTATCCATAGACACATCAGAAGCAGAAAACTATCCCGGAGTTGTTGCTGTACTGACTGCAAAAGATTTAGAAGGAAAGGTAAATCCAAACCCAGTAGCATGGATAGTTCCTGACTCTAACCAAGCAGAAGTACAAAGACCACTACTTGCTAAAGATAAAGTAAGATACATGGGAGAACCTGTAGCAGTTGTTATAGCAGAAACTAAACAGGCAGCCTATGATGCAAGCGAGCTTGTATACATAGATTATGAAGACTTACCAGCAGTAGTTCAGGCAGATGAAGCTGTAAAAGAAGGAGCTCCACTGGTACACGAACATGTACCAAACAACATAGCTTTAAAATGGCATGTAAAAGGCGGAGATATAGATAAAGCATTTTCCGAAGCAGATAAAATAATAAAACAGAGAATTCATATTCATAGGGCAGCTCCAGTTCCATTAGAACCAAGAGGAGCTGTAGCCAAATATAATCCCGGTAAAGATAAACTTACAGTATGGGTTACTACGCAAAATGCTCATATCCACAGATTCATCTTTTCAGTAATACTCAATAAGCCAGAACATAAAATAAGAGTAATAACTCCTGACGTTGGTGGTGGTTTTGGAGCAAAAATACCGGTTTATAATGAAGAAGCAGTAATTGCATTTGCATCTATGTTGCTAAATAAGCCAGTAAAATGGGTAGAAACAAGAAGTGAACACTTTTTTGCGTCAATTCACGGTAGAGACTTTATAGGAGAGTTAGAATTTGCTGTAAAAAATGACGGGAAAATACTTGGAATTAGAGGCAAAAACTATGGAAATTTAGGAGCATACTATTCTACTATAAGTCCTGGATGTGTAACGGTACTCCATGGGCTAATCCTTCCAGGTACCTATGATATAGGAGCATTTGATTACGAAATGTATGGAGTATTTACAAATACAGCTCCAACAGATGCAGATAGAGGAGCTGGAAGACCAGAAGCATTATTTTTCTTAGAAAGAATGGTTGACATAATAGCAAACGAGCTTGGTTTAGACCCTGTAGATGTTAGAAAGAAAAACTTACACCAACCAGGAGAAAATATAAAAACAATTACTGGTCTTGTTTACGATACAGCCGATTACCAAAAAGCTATGAACAAAGCTCTTGAGATTGCTGACTATGAGAATTTAAGAAAACAGCAAGAACAGCTAAGAAAAGAGGGAAGATATATAGGAATAGGAGTTGTAAGCCATATAGACATATGTGGTTTTGCACCGTCTAAAGTAGTAGGAGCTGTTGGTCTACAGGCTGGTCAATGGGAAAGTGCAATAGTCAGAGTACATCCTACAGGAAAAAT
>JALSSG010000248.1 GCA_026984355.1 Hydrogenothermaceae bacterium | reverse complement strand
CCATGTCTAACATTCTGTCTGCTTCGTCTAAAACAAGGAATTTTAAATTATTTAGTTTTAGTTCCCCTCTATTTATTAAATCTTTTATTCTGCCTGGAGTTCCTACTACGATTACATCATTACCTTTTCTAAGAAAGTGTATTTGTCTTCTTATGGATTTTCCACCATATGTGGTAAGAATATATAGTTTTTTGGTTTTGCCTATTTTTTTTATTTCCTCTGCTACTTGTACTGCTAACTCTCTTGTTGGAACAATAATTAAAGCTTGTATTTGTTTTATTTTTGGTTGTACATTTTCTACTATTGGTATTCCAAATGCTGCTGTCTTTCCTGTACCTGTTTGTGCTTGTGCTATGATATCTTTCCCTTGTAGTATCACCGGTATAGCTTTTTCCTGTATTATAGTAGGTGTTTTATAACCTATTTTTTCTAAACTTTCTAAGATATTTTTGCTGATACCTAAATCTTCAAATGTTTTTTTGTTTGACATGTTTTCTCCTAATATTATGATTTTAAATTTTTAATTTTAGAAAGGAGGTTTATGTGTGGATTTTTGGATAACCTCTTTTCTAAATGATGTCCCTACATTATAATTCAAGTATTAATTTAGTCAAGGAGAAAATCTTTTGGTAAGTGTTTTAATTGCTATTTTATTTATTCTTTTGATAGCTAGGATTTTTGAAAAGTTATTTAAAATTCCTATTACGTTGTCTCTTATTTTTATATCTTATGTGATAGACCATTTATTTCCTGATTTGCTTAATATTCCTGTTGAAATTTTTGATGAAACTCTTTTACTGCTTTTACCGATTATTTTACTTCCAGATATTATTAATTTGAGATTTGAAGATTTAAGGAAAAACTGGATAGCTATTGTATATTTTGCTTTTATAGCTGTAGCTGTATCTATATTTATAGCTTCTTTTATAACTCCTTATTTATTGCCAGAATACAGTTTTACTCTTGGTATGCTGATTTCCCTGTTTTCGATTGTTATGGCTACTGATGCTATTACTGTAACCAGTATTTTTAAGAAGTTTAATTTACCTCACAGTCTTAAGTTTTATGCAGAAAGTGAAAGTTTGTTTAATGATGCTACTGCTTTAATATTTTTTTATTTTGTAGGTCTTCCTTTACTTTTAGGTAAAGATTTATCTTTTTTATCGATAGATTTTATTCTTCTTAAAGTGTTATTTTTGTCTACTATTATAGGTGTAATTGTTGGTTTTTCAGGTTATCTTCTTATGAAGCTTTTAGAAGACCCTATAGATGAGTTTATTGTTATGTATTCTGTTTCTTTGTTATCTTTTCTTTTAGCAGAACATTTTCATGTGGCAGGTATTTTGTCGATTATTTCAAGTGTAGTAACTTTTAAATATTTGATAGATAAGGATTTTGAAAGAGAAGAGAGGAAATTAAAAGAGAGTTTTGAGGAATTACCTTTACATGAAAAGCTTGTTTATAGGATAAGAGATAAACTTGCTACTACTAAAGAGAGATTCCAAGAA
>JALSSG010000247.1 GCA_026984355.1 Hydrogenothermaceae bacterium | reverse complement strand
GATGTTATTCCTGTTATACCACCAGACCTAAGGCCACTTATCCCTTTAGATGGTGGTAGATTTGCTACTTCTGATTTAAACGACCTTTATAGAAGGGTTATAAACAGAAATAACAGGTTAAAAAGACTAATAGAACTTGATGCACCAGAGATTATCATAAGAAATGAAAAAAGAATGCTACAAGAAGCAGTAGATGCCCTTATAGACAATGGAAGAAGAGGAAGAATAGTAACTCAGAACAACAGACCTTTAAAATCTCTATCTGATACATTAAGGGGTAAACAAGGTAGATTTAGACAGAACCTTTTAGGAAAAAGAGTAGACTATTCTGGACGTTCTGTTATAGTTGTAGGTCCTGAACTTAAAATGCATGAGTGTGGACTTCCTAAAATAATGGCTTTAGAACTTTATAAACCTTTTGTATATAGAAGATTAGAAGAAAAAGGTTATGCAACTTCAATAAAAAATGCAAAAAGAATGGTTGAAGAAAAAACACCAGAAGTATGGGAATGTCTTGAAGAAGTGGTAAACCAACATCCTGTTTTACTTAATAGGGCACCAACATTACATAGAGTATCAATACAAGCATTTGAACCAAAATTGATAGAAGGAAAAGCTATTCAGCTTCATCCACTGGTTTGTCCTCCATTTAACGCAGACTTTGATGGCGACCAGATGGCTGTCCATGTTCCTTTGTCTGTTGAAGCTCAGCTGGAATCATATATACTTATGCTTTCAACTCAAAATATATTGTCCCCAGCTCATGGAAAGCCAATAACAATGCCATCTCAAGATATAATCCTTGGTGCTCACTATATGACTCAGGAATTAGAAGGAGCTAAAGGAGAAGGTAAATCTTTTGCTTCACCTGAAGATGCTAAACTTGCATATGAACTAGGTAAAATAGATCTTCTTGCGAAAATAAAAGTTAAAATGGAAGGAAAGATAGTAGAAACAACTGTAGGAAGAATACTATTTAATGAGGCACTTCCTAAAGGATTCCCATTTGTAAATGAAGTTTTAGACAAGAAAAAAGTCTCAAAACTTATATCAAATGTTTATGATATGTTTGGAAATGAAGTTACAGCAGATACATTGGATAGACTAAAAGAAATTGGATTTAAATATGCAACAAAAGCAGGTATATCTATATCTCTATCAGACCTGATAGTACCTAAGAAAAAATGGGAAATTGTTAAACGAGCTATGGAGGAAGCTGATAAAGTATGGCAACAGTACGTCAATGGTATAATCACCAAAGGAGAAAGACACAACAAAGTTATCGATATATGGTCGCAGGCAACAAATGAAGTTACAAAACTGATGTTTGAAGAAATTGAAAACACAAAAATAGTAGAAAATGGTAAAGAATATCCAGGAACATTTAATCCAATATTTATGATGGCACATTCAGGAGCTAGAGGTAATAGAGACCAGATAAGACAGCTTGCTGGTATGCGTGGATTAATGGCAAAACACTCTGGAGAATTTATTGAAACACCTATTCGTTCTAACTTTAGAGAAGGACTTTCAGTAGTTGAATACTTTATATCTACATACGGAGCAAGAAAAGGGCTAGCAGACACTGCTTTAAAAACTGCTGTAGCCGGTTATCTTACAAGAAGATTGGTTGACGTTGCGCAAGATGTAGTTATTACAAATGAAGATTGTGGAACACTAAATGGATTAACAGTCTCAGCAATTATAGAATCAGGAGAAATTATTGTTCCACTTAAGGACAGAATAATAGGAAGATATGCTGCAGAGGATATTTATGACCCTTATACAGATGAACTAATAGTAAAAAGAAATGAAGAGATAACAGAAGAGATAGCAAATAAAATAGAACAAGCTGGTATAGAAGAAGTAAAAATAAGGTCAGTTCTAACCTGTGAACAAAGACAAGGAGTGTGTGCTTTATGTTATGGACGAGACTTAGCACAGAAAAAATTAGTAGATATCGGTGAAGCTGTTGGTATAATAGCTGCTCAATCTATAGGGGAGCCAGGTACACAGCTTACAATGAGAACTTTCCACATAGGTGGTGCTGCAACAGCCCAAGCAGTCCAAACTTCCCATGTAGCAGATGTTGAAGGAATTGTAAAATATGTAAATATCAAAACGGTTCAAGATAAAGAAGGAAACATATTGATAATAAATAGAGAAGGAAGATTAGAAATCGTAGATGAAGAAGGGAAAGTAAAAGAAAGATTTCCTGTTCAGTACGGTGCAGTATTAAAAGTTAAAGATGGTCAAAAAGTCAAACCTGGAGATGTACTTGTAGAATGGGATCCATTTAGTACACCTATTATTGTAGAAGTTGGAGGAGAGGTAGAACTAAGAGACATCATCCTTGATGTTACATTAAGAGAAGAAAGAGACAATATAACAGGTAAAACTATACTTGATATAAGCTTTATGAGGCCTAAAGATGCGTACCTACATACACCAAGAATAATAGTAAAAGGAGATGATGGAAAAGAATATATTTATGATCTACCAGTAAATACTCTTTTACTTATACCAAGAGACAAATTAGGAACAGATTGGCAAAAATGTTTAGCATGTTCAGAAGCTGAAAAAGCTGATGTGTACCATAACTATCTACAGGTTAAGAAAGGATACAGAGTAGAAGCAGGTGAGATTATAGCAAAGATACCAAGAGAAAGAGCAAAAGTTAGAGATATAGTTGGTGGTCTTCCAAGAGTTGAAGAACTATTAGAAGCAAGAGAACCAAAAAATAAAGCTATTGTTACTGAAATAGATGGAATAGTAAGACTTTTTGAAGATGCAGATGAAATTATTCTATATAACCCAATTACTAGAGAATCAGAAACATATGATGTTCCAGAAGATGCATATGTTATAGTCAAAAATGGTCAGCATGTTAAAAAAGGTCAGGACTTAGTGGACAATGGAACAGTAAAAGCAGATTTTGATGGAATAGTTAGATTAAAAAGTAAAGGTATTAGAATTGTTGTATTTAATAAAGAAACAGGTTTACAGAGAGAATATTTCATTCCAAAAGGAAGACATATTATCGTAAAAGATGGAGAAATAGTGAAAGCTGGAGATCCACTAACAGATGGAACACCAAACCCACATGATATACTCAAGATAATGGGTCCTGAAGAACTAGCTAAATTCCTTGTAAAAGAAGTACAAATGGTATATAGACTTCAAGGAGTTGATATTAACGATAAGCACTTTGAAGTAATAATCAGACAGATACTTAGAAAAGTAAAGATTGTAGATCCTGGAGATAGCAGATTTTTATTAAATGAAATAGTTGATAAACTTGACTTAGAAGAAGAAGTTAAAAGAGTAAATGAAGAAGGAGGAAAACCACCTAAAGCAGAACCAGTACTCGTAGGTATTACAAAAGCTTCGTTAACAACAAGAAGCTGGATTTCAGCTGCATCATTCCAGGAAACAACTAGAGTTTTAGCAGATGCAGCTGTTGAAGGAAAAGAAGATACTCTTGAAGGACTTAAAGAAAATGTGATTATAGGTAATATAGTACCAGCCGGAACAGGAGTTAAAATGTACTCAGAAGTAGAAGCTATAATTCCTAAGGAAATTTTAGAATCAACAGAGCTATCTGAATAAATATTTGGGAGGTTTTTCGCCTCCTTTTTTATTGAAAAAATATAAAATTTTTATATAATTTTTACTCCATTTAAAAAACATAACTCTGAAAAATAAAACTTAAAAGTTAAGTCTTATTGACTTTATAACACTGATATAATATAATTTCATTTTGTCTTTATATTTTTAAGGAGGTATGTTGTGCCTACAATAAACCAGCTAGTTAGAAAAGGAAGAGAAAAAGTTAAGAAAAAATCAAAAGCACCTGCTTTAGAAGGAAATCCACAAAAAAGAGGTGTTTGTGTAAGAGTATATACAACTACACCCAAAAAACCAAACTCTGCTTTAAGAAAAGTAGCAAGAGTTAGATTATCTAATGGTTATGAAGTTACATGTTATATTCCAGGAGAAGGACATAACTTGCAAGAACACTCAATCGTTCTTGTTAGAGGTGGAAGGGTTAAAGATTTACCTGGTGTTAGATACAAAATTATCCGTGGTGCACTTGATGCAGCAGGTGTTCAAAATAGAAGACAATCAAGGTCTAAATACGGTACTAAGAAACCAAAAGAAGAAAAAAAGAAATAAGGAGCTGAGGTAAGAAACTATGCCAAGAAAAGGACCAGTACCACCAAGAGAAATTATGCCAGATCCACTATATAATGATGTTTTAGTTCACAAACTGATTAATAAAGTTATGGTTGATGGAAAAAAAACAAAAGCAGAAAAGATTGTTTACACAGCTATGAAGAATCTTGCTGATAAGGTAGGAGAAGATCCATTAACAGCTTTACACAAGGCTATTGAAAATATAAAACCAATTTTAGAAGTTAGACCAAGAAGGGTTGGAGGTTCAACGTATCAGGTGCCAATGGAAGTACCTCCAAGAAGGCAGATTTCATTGGCTCTTAAATGGCTAGTAGAAGCTGCAAGGAATAGAACAGGAAAAGGAAACTATACCATGATAGAGAAACTTACAAATGAACTTATAGATGCATACAATAACCGTGGAGCAGCTGTGAAAAAGAAAGAAGAAGTACATAGAATGGCTGAAGCAAATAAAGCGTTCGCTCATTATAGATGGTAGTATTGAAAAATTAAAAAAATTTCTAAATTATAGCCTCAAACAAATTATTGGAGGAGAATTTTATGGCTAGGAAGTTACCAATTGAAAAACTTAGGAATATTGGGATAGTAGCTCATATTGATGCTGGTAAAACTACAACTACAGAAAGGATTCTATATTACACAGGTAAAACCTATAAAATAGGTGAAGTTCATGAAGGTGCAGCTACAATGGACTGGATGGAACAGGAGAAAGAACGTGGTATTACGATAACAGCTGCTACAACTGCTACATTCTGGAAAGGTTATCAATTAAATATAATTGATACTCCAGGGCACGTTGACTTTGGTGTAGAAGTTGTCCGTTCAATGAAAGCTTTAGATGGAATTATATTTATCTTTTCATCTGTTGAGGGAGTTCAGCCTCAATCAGAAGCAAACTGGAGATGGGCAGATAGGTTTGGAGTTCCAAGAATAGCTTTTGTAAATAAAATGGATAGAACCGGTGCAAACTTCTATCAGGTTTATAAAGATATAGAAGAAAAATTAGGAGCAAATCCTGTTGCTGTTCAATTACCAATAGGAGCTGAGGATAGTTTCATTGGAGTGATAGATTTAATACAGATGAAGGCTTATATATGGCAGGGAGATGAACTAGGGGCTAAATTTGACATAACTGATATTCCAGAAGATATGAAAGCTCAGGCTGAAGAATGGCGTGAAAAAATGGTTGAAAAAATTGTTGAAACCGATGAGCAGTTAATGGAAAAGTATCTTGAGGGAGAAGAGATTTCTGAGGAAGAACTTAAAAAAGCTCTTAGAAAGGCTACTATAGATAGGGAGCTTGTACCAGTTCTATGCGGTTCAGCATTTAAAAACAAGGGAGTTCAACCTTTGTTAGATGCTGTAGTTGATTATTTGCCTTCTCCAAAGGATATGCCTCCTGTTAAGGGAGTAAATCCAAACACTGGAGAGGAAGAAGAAAGAAAACCAGATGATAATGAACCATTCTGTGCATTAGCATTTAAAGTAATGGCAGACCCTTATGCAGGGCAGTTAACATATTTTAGAGTTTACTCAGGAGTAGTAAAAACAGGAGATACAGTTCTTATTGCAAATAAAGGTAAAAAAGCAAGGATGGGTAGAATCCTTAGAATGCATGCGAACCAGAGAGAAGAAATTACTGAAGTGTATGCAGGAGATATAGCTGCTGCAGTTGGATTAGATACTGTGACTGGTGACACACTTTCTGATGAGAAACATCCTATTGTATTAGAAAGTCTTGAGTTCCCAGAACCAGTTATAGCTATGGCTATAGAACCAAAAACAAAACAAGATCAGGAAAAACTATCACAGGTTTTAAATAAATTTATGAAAGAAGATCCAACATTTAAAGTTTCTGTAGACCCTGAAACTGGACAGACTCTTATACATGGAATGGGAGAACTTCACTTAGAAATTATGGTTGATAGAATGAAAAGAGAATACGGAATAGAAGTTAATGTAGGTAAACCACAAGTTGCTTATAAGGAAACTATCAGGAAGAAAGCTGTAGGTGAAGGTAAATTTATAAGACAGTCAGGTGGTAGGGGTCAGTATGGTCATGCTGTTATAGAAATAGAACCAAATCCTGAGAAAGAATATGAATTTGTAGATAAAATTGTTGGTGGAATTATACCAAAAGAATTTATACCAGCTGTTGATGCTGGTATACAGGAAGCTATGCAAAACGGTGTGGTAGCAGGCTATCCTGTAATAAACGTGAAAGCAACATTATTTGATGGTTCTTTCCACGAAGTAGATTCATCAGAAATAGCATTTAAAATAGCAGGTTCTATGGCATTTAGAGAAGCTATGAAAAAAGCAGACCCAGTATTACTTGAACCTATCATGGAAGTAGAGGTAGACACACCTGAAGAATATATGGGAGATGTAATTGGTGATTTAAATAAAAGACGTGGAAAGATACTTGGTATGGAAAAAAGAGGAGCTGTTCAGGTTATAAAAGCAGAAGTTCCTTTAGCAGAAATGTTTGGATATGCAACTGATTTACGTTCATTAACTCAAGGAAGAGCTACATTTGTAATGCAGTTCAAAAAATATGAAGAAGTACCAAAGCAAATAGCAGACCAGATTGCTGGTGAAAGGGCAAAAGCATCTGCTTGATAGATTAAAAATAAAAATTTGAAAGGAGGTATAGATGAACCATGGCAAGAGAGAAATTTGAGAGGAAGAAAGAGCACGTAAACGTAGGGACAATAGGGCACGTAGACCACGGGAAGACGACACTAACAGCGGCTATAACATATGTATTATCAAAGAAAGGATTAGCACAGTTCATAGGGTACACAGACATAGACAAAGCACCAGAGGAGAAAGAAAGAGGTATAACAATAAACATAACCCACGTAGAATACGAGACAGAGAAGAGGCACTATGCGCACGTAGACTGTCCAGGGCACGCGGACTACATCAAGAACATGATAACAGGTGCTGCACAGATGGACGGGGCTATATTAGTAGTATCAGCGGCAGA
>JALSSG010000246.1 GCA_026984355.1 Hydrogenothermaceae bacterium | reverse complement strand
TATTACCTACTTTTTTTTCTTTTAAAATACCTTTGCTTTTAAGAACTTTAATTAGATTTAGAGTATTGTTATCAAATATGTTTATCATATCTTCTTCTGGCATAGGTCTTATTTGTAATGTTCTTATAATTTCATCTTCTATAAGGGAGAATTTTTTTTGCGTATCAATATTTCTTCTTGCGATTAAAACGTTTAAACCTTCAAAGTATTTTGATAGTTCTTCTAATTTCCTGTCATCTACTGGTTTTACATTATACGCCGGAGGTCTGTCAACTGTTCCTATATCTACTCTATCTGGTTTGATTTTTTTTAGTACACTGGCAATTTTTTTCATTTCTGTATCTGTGTCATTTATATCCTTTACTACAAGTATTTCTATTATGAGTTCTCCATTATAAATTTTTCTAAAATTTTTAATACCATCTATTATTTTTTTTATAGAAATACTTTTTAGTGGTCTATCTATTTTCCTAAATATACTTTCAGAAACAGCATCTAAGGATATTTTGACCATATCAAGTTTTTTTAATGCTTCTTTTATATCTTCTCTATAGATAGTAGAACCATTAGAAAGTATAAGTGTTTTTGATTTTCCTTTTATCTTATTTAATTGTTTTATTAGTGTATCTAATTTTGTGTATAAGGTAGGTTCTCCATTTGCTGTTATAGTTATAACATCCGGATATGGATTTTTTGATAAGAAATCCTTTAATTCTAAAAGAATATCTTCAGGGTCTGCTTCATTTTTTATAAAATCAGTTTTTTTTGCTTTATTTAGTTCGCAGTATAAACAGTCAAAATTACAGCTTTTTATTTTTGGGCTAAGGTCTATTCCTAAAGATACTCCAAATCTTCTTGACTTTACAGGTCCAAATATGTATTTCATAGTTAATATCCAAAGATTATTTTGTGAGGTTCAAGCTGTCCTACATAAATCCATCCTTTTAAATCATCTATATTATCTCTTGCTTTTGGACAGTCCTCAGGTTTTAACATATATCCTCTATAAGAATCTGTATATTTTATTTTAAAATTGTCAGAATCTATACCATAGATTTTATTTCCTTTCTTATGTTTTGCCACTATTACAAATGAGTTAAAAGTATCTGATACGTTACATATTACTGATACATTTTTATCCTTAACTAATTTCTCAAATCCTTTGATATTATCAGTATCTTTTACATTTATCATAAAAGGTATGAACATTTTATCTTTTTTGTAAGTTATAAGTTGAAATAGTAAAACTTTTTTTATAGTTTCTTTAGTTATTGAGTTATAGAAAAAAGTTCTAACATATACAGCAAGTATTACAACAAGAAAAAAAATTATAAGTATTATGTAAGATAAATTTATTTTTCTCACAGTTTATAAAAAAATCCCCCTATTTCTAGGGGGATATATATAAGAATTATTAAATTATTCTTCGCCTTTTTCTTTTTCTTTCTTAATCATTTCTTCAAGTTCTCTTATTCTCTGTTCTAGTTCTTTTATTCTCTCTTCTTCAGG
>JALSSG010000245.1 GCA_026984355.1 Hydrogenothermaceae bacterium | reverse complement strand
GTAATATTTTTAACGTTTCTGAAATGACAATATATAGGGATGTGAAAGCTTTAGAAAAAGAAGGATTTATAAAAAGAAAGCACGGTTCAATACTTTTAAATACATCAGATAATGTAGATGAAAGAACGATAAAAACCTGTCCAATATGCGAAAAACCAATAACAAGAACCCATCCATATAAAATAGTTATAGATGGAAAAAAAGCGGTTGAAGCATGCTGTGAGCATTGTGGACTTATGCTTCATAAAAAATATGAAAATCAAGAAGTTACAGCAATGACCTATGATTTTATAACTGAAAAACCTGTTAATGTTCTTGATGCTTACTTTGTTGTAGGAAGCTCAGCAATCCCATGTTGCAGTCCAAGTGTTATACCTTTTGTATCAAAAGAAGATGCACAAAAATTTCAAAAAGGTTTTGGAGGAGAAGTTCTAACATTTATAGAAGCCTATAAACAAATAATAGATAGAATGTCTTTAAACGTAAAAGATTGCTGTTCAGGAAACACATTTAAAATAGGAGATTTATAAATGAGTAGATTTGACCAGCTTGCTAGAGAATGGGATGAAAAACCGGAAAGAGTAGAAAATGCAAAAAAAATAGGAAAAGCCATCTTAGAAAACATTCCTGTTTCTAAAGCCTGGAATACTATGGACTTTGGAGCAGGAACAGGACTATTGACATTTTATATCCAACCACATGTAAAACACATAGATGCAATAGATAACTCTAAAGGAATGCTAGAAGTTCTAACAGAAAAAATCCAAAAAGCAAAAGTGAATAATATAACTCCTTTGCTAAAAGATTTAGAAAAAGATGATTTAGGCGAAAACAAATACGACCTTATAATAAGCAGTATGACTCTCCACCATATAAAAGATATTGAACCATTCTTAAAAAAATTATATCAATCTTTAAAACAAAATGGATATATAGCAATAGCAGACCTTGAAGAAGAAGAAGGAACATTTCACTCAGATAACGAAGGAGTTTATCACTTTGGATTTAACAAAGAAAAAATAAAATCAACTTTTGAAAATATAGGTTTTAAAGATGTAAAAGTATTTACTGTTAACAAAATCATAAAAGAAAGTAAAGAATACCCTGTCTTTTTATTAGTAGCAAGGAAATAATATCAAACACTAAATCAACCACAAAATCTATGGAGAGTAGTATGAAAATATCTGATATAGCAAAAATAACAGGTGCAAAAACACATAAGATAAAGGATATGAATATAAAAAGATTTATCATAAATTCAAAAGAAGCCAAATCTGGAGATTTTTTTGTACCACTTAAAGGTAGTAAATTAGACGGACATGACTTTATAGAAGATGCACTAAATAAAGGAGCTTATGGAAGCTTTTCTTCCAAAGATATAAAAAAGGAAAACATACTACTTGTAGAAGATACACTTAAAGCATTAACAAATGTAGCAAAATATAAAAGAAAATCTATATCTACAGTTATAGGAATAACTGGAACTTCTGGAAAAACCACTACAAAAGAGCTGGCTAATCTCATACTTTCACAGCACTTTAAA
>JALSSG010000244.1 GCA_026984355.1 Hydrogenothermaceae bacterium | reverse complement strand
AGATATTAACCAGTTTGCTATCCTTGATGGAAGGGTTCTGCTTAAGAAAGGGTCTTTCCTATCTTTTCTCCATCCACTTACAATATCGTATCCTTCTTCTAACTTTTTTAATAACTTTGGTATATCCTCAGGGTCGTTTTGAAGGTCAGCATCCATAGCTACGACAATTTTTCCTCTTGCATGTTCAAAACCAGCTGACATAGCTGCAGTCTGACCATAATTTCTTCTAAATCTTATACCTACAACATGAGGGTCTTTTTGAGCAAATTCTTTGATAATTTCCCAAGATTTATCAGATGAGCCATCATCAACAAATATAATCTCGTATGTATACCCGAGATTATCTAAAACTTTTTTCAACCTTTCATACAAAATAGGGAGATTTTCTTCTTCGTTATAAACAGGAATCGTAATAGATAAAAAAATCTCTTCGCCTTTTACCTGATTTTGCTCTTTTGTTTTTTCAGCTATCTTATCCATTTATAACCTCTCAAATTTTATTATTCCATTTATACCTTTTTTCTTTAATTTTTCGTTTAAATACTCATAAGCCTGCAGATAATTATCAAAATAACCAATTATCACATAATAGTAAACCTTATCAGCAATAGTTTTTCTGCTTATCTCTGGCTTTAATCCCTGTGCCATTAACTGATTTACAAACTCTGCTGCTTTCATATTAGATGAAAAAACTCCTACCTGTATATAAAATTTAAAATTTTTCTTTTTTTCCTTATGCTTTTTATTTATAACTTCCTCTATCTGATTTTTTTCCGCTTTTTCCTTATATTTTTTTATATTTTGTGATGAACTTTCCTTACTTTTAACAAACTTTTCTTTTACTTTAGTCTTTGCTGAAGGATACTCTTTTCCTAAGGCTATATACCCAAGAAGTTTTTTTGCCTCCTCTCTAATAAATTGATTATTGATAGCATTTTTGTAAGCTTTTTTTAAATATTCTTTAGCTAAATCAGTATCTCCATAAGCATAATAAACTTTTCCTAAATTTAGATATATGTATGGGTGGTCTAATCCGTAATGTTTAGCCTTTAGTAGAACTGTTTTTGCTTTATCTATTTTCCCTTTTGAAATGTAATAATTTGATAAAGATATATATGCAGGTAAAAAGGTAACTTTATATGATAAGGCTTTTGTCATATAGTACTCATAATTCTCATAATCTCCTAATCTTTTGTATACAAGTGCAAGATTATAATAAGCCTTTTCTTTATCATAATATTCTACTTTACTTATAGCTTTTTTTAAGTATTCTATAGCTTTATTATATTTTCCTTTCTGTGCATATAAAGCACCAAGGTTAGTATAGGTTTCTGCAAGCTCTGGATTTATCTTGATCGCTTTTAGAAAAAATCTTTCAGCTTTTTCAAAATCACCTACAGAAGAATACACTATACCAAGAGCATTTAATATATCAGGATTTGTTGGATTTTTTTCATATGCTTTATGAAGATACGTTATAGCTTTAGAATTTTCTCCAGAGCTTATATAAGATAAACCTAACTTATAGTAGTACTTCCAGTTATGTTCTTGAACTTCTTTCTTAGTTGAAACTGTAGAACATCCAAAAATTCCTAAAAATACAACAAACAAAATAAAAAGTTTAAACAATACTTTCATTTTTCTCCTTTACCTGTATGTTAAGCTCCTCTATTTTTCTATGTATCGTATTCCTGTGTATCCCAAGCAATTTCGATGCTTCTGATATATTACCTCTCGTATGTTTTAATGTTTCTCTTAATATAACCTCTTCAAAATCACTTAATAACTTTATATATATACTTCTTTTACCACTTGATATTAGTCTTGAAACTTCCTTTTCTAATCCTTCCTTCCAATCTGCTGATGAGGATACAGATTTATCTCCTACTATAAAATCAGGCAGCAAATCAGGAGTTATAGGTCTTTCTCTATAAATCGCAATTAGTTTAAATACAATATTTTTTAATTCTCTCACATTTCCTGGATAGTCATACTTTTTCATACATTCTACCGCTTCTTTTGTAAAACCTCCTCTTTTTAGCCCATGTTTTTCTAAAGCCTGTTTTGTAAAAAGCTCTATTAAATCTGGTATATCTTCTTTTCTTTCTCTAAGTGGTGGTATGTTAATTTCTATAACTGACAGTCTGTAAAATAGGTCTTCTCTAAATTTTCCTTCTGCTGTTAATTTTACTAAATCTTTATTTGTAGCAGCTATTATTTTAACATCAACCTTATAAACACTGTTAGAACCTACAGGTGATACTTCCATCTCCTGTATAACTCTTAAAAGCTTACCCTGTGCTTCTAAAGGCATTTCAGATATCTCATCAAGAAATATAGTACCTCCATCTGCTGCAAGAAACTTTCCCTTTTTTGATTTATCTGCTCCAGTAAAAGCTCCTTTTTCATATCCAAAAAGCTCACTTTCTACAAGTCCAGATGGAATAGCTGCACAGTTTACTGCTACAAATGGCTTATTCTTTCTATCACTATAAAGGTGTATAAGTTTTGCTATTACTTCTTTTCCTGTTCCACTTTCTCCTGTTATTAAAACAGGTTCTAAACTTGATGAAGCTCTACCTATAAGTTTAAAAATATTTCTCATTGCTGGGCTTTTCCCAATAATATCTATAGTGGGCTTTTCTATTACAGGAGAAGCATCTATACTCTTTTTAATATCATTTACAACTTTTCTTATCTGGCTTATATCAAAAGGCTTAACTATATAGTCATATGCCCCTAATTTCATAGCTTCTATTATGTATTTATACTCATCATGTCCAGATATCATAACTATAAATGGATAGTTATCTTTAGATACAATTTCCCTTAATATTTCTATACCATTGCTGTCTTCCATAAATATATCTAAAAAAACAATATCAGGTTTCTCTTTTTCTACTATATCAATAGCATCTTCTCCACTTTCATAAGTTTTTACCTTTAGCCCCTCTTTTTCTAATACTTTTTTTAAGACATTTCTTATTGTTTTTTCATCATCGAATACAATAGCTTTCATCTTTTTTCCTCTCTATATGGTAAAAGAATTTCAAAAGTAGAGTTTCCTATATACCTTAAAATCCCACCATGTTCTTTAACGATTTTATAAGAACTTGCCAGTCCTATTCCCATTCCACCTTTTTTTGTAGAAACAAAAGGTAAAAATAGTTTATTTTGTATATCCTTAGGTACACCTTTTCCTGAATCTTTTATTCTTATAAAAATTTTATCCCCTTTTGGAGAATACACTTTATCCCATGATATTCCTGTATATATCCATATTTTCCCCTTTTCATTAACAGCTTCTACAGCATTTCTAATTATATTGACAAACACTCTTCTGATATAATCAACATCAACAGGTATATCTGGAATACTTGGGTCATATAAACGAATAAACTCTATATTTTTGTACTGTTTTTTGAAAGATAAAACTATATCATCAAGAAGGTAATGTATATTTACAATCTCTTTGTAAAGCTGTATAGGTTTAGTTATTGTAGTTATTTCACTTACTATATTTTCTAATCTCTTAATTTCATACAAAATATCTGTAATAAGCTCTTTATCTGTAGGGTCTTCTAATAATAATTGTGCAGAACCTTTTATACCACCTATAGGTCCTTTCATATCATGAAATATACGAGATAAAAGTTTAGATATTGTAACTATCGTTCCTTCAATTTTAGAACTTTCTTCAAGCTCTATAAATCTTGTTACATCTCTTATAAGAAGAGTTATTCCCTCATCAGTAAATGGATAAACATCCATTAAAAATTTATATTTGCCAATCTCTCTAAAAATACCTTTTACTGAGGATTTTTTTAATACTCTATCAATAGAAAAAGGGTAATGTATTAAATCATAATAATGTTTTTTACCTATTTTCAGCTGTAATTCTTTTGCTGCAGGGTTTTCATATAGTATTTTTTTGTTCCATGAAATTACAATAATAGGTTCTTCTATACTTTCAAGAGTTTCTTTTAGAATGTCAGAGGATATATTTGTCAGCATCTAAAAAAATTTTTCCTAAAAGGTTGATAAAAATATTATAAAACAGGAGGACTTAAGTCCTCCCTTGAAATTTTATTCTTGTTTTTGATTTATTTCTATATTTAAAAATGATTCATCTTTAGATACAGCTTCCTGAACTTCCTGAGATATTCTATAAGCACAGAAAGAAGGTCCACACATTGAACAGAATTTAGCAGACTTATATCCTTCTTGAGGTAGTGTTTCATCATGATATCTTCTTGCCGTTTCTGGGTCTATTGCAAGAGCAAACTGTCTTAGCCAATCAAATTCATATCTAGCTTTAGACATTGCATCATCCCATTCTTTTGCTCCAGGTCTATGTCTTGCAAGGTCTGCAGCATGAGCAGCTATTTTATAAGCTATTAATCCCTGTTTTACATCTTCTGCATTAGGAAGTCCTAAGTGTTCTTTAGGAGTTACATAACAAAGCATCGAAGCTCCATACCATCCTGCCATAGCAGCACCTATAGCTGAAGCTATGTGGTCGTATCCCGGTGCTACATCTGTTACTAATGGTCCAAGTACATAGAAAGGTGCTCCATGACATAGCTCTTGCTGTTTTTTTATGTTCATTTCTATCTGGTCCATTGGAACATGACCTGGTCCTTCTATCATAACCTGAACGCCATGTTCCCATGCTTTTTTAGTTAACTCTCCTAAAACTTTTAGTTCAGCAAATTGTGCTTCATCTGAGGCATCATTTATACAACCTGGTCTTAATCCATCTCCTAATGAGAATGAAACATCATATTTTTTGAAAATCTGGCATATTTTGTCAAAGTTAGTGTATAAAGGATTTTGTTTTCCATGGACAGTCATCCACTCTGCTATAATAGAACCACCTCTTGAAACTATACCCATTAATCTATGATTTACCATTGGTAGAAACTCTCTTAAAACACCTGCATGTATTGTCATATAGTCAACACCTTGCTGTGCTTGTAGTTCAATGATATCAAGTATATCTTGTTCTGTAAGATTTTCTATTGAACGTACTTCTTTTAAAGCCTGATATATTGGAACAGTACCTATAGGTACTGGTGAATTTTCTATGATAGCTTCTCTTATTTCATTGAGATTTCCACCTGTAGATAAGTCCATTACTGTATCAGCACCGTATTTTAGTGCAACTCTTAACTTTTCTAACTCGCCCTCTATATCTGAAGTTACTGCTGAATTACCAATATTTGCATTAACCTTACACTTTGCAGCTATTCCTATAGCCATAGGCTCAAGAGCATAGTGATTTATATTAGCTGGGATTATCATTCTTCCCTCAGCAACCTCTTTTCTAACCACCTCTACAGGAAGATTTTCTCTTGCCGCTACATATTCCATTTCTGGAGTGATTATACCTTCTCTTGCATAGTCCATCTGTGTCTTTCCATAGGTAGTGCTTCTTGATACTGCATATTTACTCATACTAATTTACCTCCATTGGCTTTTATTAAAACTTTTCTATCAAAATCATCATTATTCAAAAAATGAAATAGCTCATATAATAAAAAAGCCATCTCCCCTTGAATTTGCAGGAAAGATGGCTTGATTTATAATCAAACCTGCTTCCCTACGGCGGTATTAACCGCATCAGGTTCAAAGGGTATAATCTCAAGTCCTACAGGACTACCCCCGCAGGTCTAACATATTTGATTAATTTTTAATATAGCTACTAAAAAAATTTTGACAACTATTTACCTTTTAATATTTTCTCTACAGTTTCACCTATAACCGATGGGTTTTTTACTGTAGTAGCTCCTGCTTCCTCTAATGCTTTATATTTTGCATCAGCTGTTCCTTTTCCTCCTGTTATTATAGCACCTGCATGCCCCATTCTTTTTCCTGGAGGAGCAGTTACACCGGCTATATAAGCTACTACTGGTTTTGTTACATACTGTTTCATAAATTCTGCTGCTTCTTCTTCTGCTGTACCACCAATCTCACCAATTAAAACTATTGCCTCTGTTTCTGGGTCATCCTGAAACCACTTTAGAACATCAGCAAAAACAGTACCTGGCACAGGGTCTCCACCTATACCAACAGCTGTAGATTGTCCTATTCCTCTTTGGGTTAATTGATATGCCGCTTCATAAGTTAACGTACCTGACCTTGATACTATACCTACATTACCTTTTTTAAATATATGTCCTGGCATGATACCTACTTTTGCTTCTTCTGGTGTAATAACTCCTGGACAATTTGGACCTATTAAAACTGTGTCTGGATAATAGGTTTTTATATAATGTTTTACAGGTATCATATCATTAACAGGAATACCTTCTGTTATACATATAACTGTTTCTATACCTGCGTCTACAGCTTCTACTATAGCATCAGCAGCAAAAGGCGGAGGAACAAAAATAAGTGAACAGTTAGCTTTAGTATTTTCAACAGCCTCCTTTACAGAATCAAAAACAGGAATACCTTCAACTTCTTGACCACCTTTACCTGGTGTTACTCCACCTACAACCTGTGTTCCATAATTTTTACATTGTATTGCGTGGAAACTTCCTTCCCTTCCAGTAATTCCCTGAACTATAACTTTTGTATCTTTGTTTACTAAAACACTCATACAATTGACCTCCTATACCTTATTATTTGTTAGCAACTTCAACTGCTTTTTTAGCACCTTCCCACATGGTATCAGCAGTTATAAGGTTTAATCCACTTTCTTCTAACATTTTCTTTCCAAGCTCTACGTTTGTTCCTTCCATTCTTACAACTATAGGAACATGAGGTTTGACTTCCTGTGAGGCTTTAATTATACCTTCTGCAAGTCTATCACATCTAAGTATTCCACCAAATATATTTATGAAAATCGCCTTTACATTTGGGTCAGAAAGAATAATTTTAAATGCATTTGCTATCTGCTCTGCGTTCGCTGAACCACCAACATCTAAAAAGTTTGCTGGTTCTCCACCTGCAAGTTTAATTGTATCCATTGTAGCCATAGCAAGACCTGCTCCATTAACCATACATGCTATATTTCCATCTAATTTTATATAGTTTAGATTGTACTGTTTTGCTTTTACTTCTAATTCGCTTTCTTGGGTAGGGTCTTCCATTTCCATAATATCTGGGTGTCTGTAAAGTGCATTATCATCAAAATCAACTTTAGCATCTAAAACAACTACGTTTCCTTCTTTTGTTAAAACAAGAGGATTTATTTCAACTAAAGATGCATCTTCTTTTATATAAACTTCATAAAGTTTTAGAAAAACGTTTGCAACTTTATTAATAAGGTCTTTTGGAAATCCAAGCTTAATAGCTACTTCTCTTGCCTGATAAGGTCTTAGTCCCATGAATGGGTCTATTTCTACA
>JALSSG010000243.1 GCA_026984355.1 Hydrogenothermaceae bacterium | reverse complement strand
TTCTCTTATTTTCCCTTTAATTTTCTTCTTGCTGTTTTCTTCATCACTACTACTTAGGTCTTCTAATTCTTCTTTTAATCTTTTTAGAAACTCATTTGTTGAAATAAAACTTTGCCAGCTTTTTCCTTTTTCTTCTTCTAACCTCCTAATAAGAGTTTCTAATGCTATTCTAAAGTATCTAAACTGGACATATGCGTTTTGTTTTATGCCGATTAAAGAAGCAAATTCTTTAGGTCTTAAGGTTGCAGGATTTATTAATGGTTTTATTACATTAACAGCAGGTTTTCCATTTCTGGTTAATTGGCTTTTTAAGTATTCTCCATGAAAATCAAAAACAACAACTGTTCCTCCAAGATTTATAATGTTTTTCAATATTACAGATACAGTATTTGATTTTCCTGCACCTGTTATAGCAAGAATAGCAAGATGTCTAAGTACTACCTGTTCAATATCTATATATACTGGAATTTCGTCTTTTTCTGCAAGGAGTCTTCCAATTCTTACAAATTTTTTGCTTTTTGCTCCAAAAACTTTTTTTAGCAACTCTTTATCAACTTCTAATACTTCAGAGGCTGGAAAGGGCGGAGTTCGTGGTATTTGAAGGAAAACTTCATCACCAGCATCAATAATTTTTCCTAAAATCTGTATTTCTCCTCTAATAGTACTTTCATTTGTAGAAAATTTTTTTATACCTTCTGCATGTTCAGGACTTTTTATATTTTCAGGTAAATACGGATTTTCCCTTTCTATACTCTGTATCATGCCAAGTAGTAAGTTCTCTTCTCCATTTTCTTGAAATTTTAGGCACACAAATTGACCAAGCCGAAGAGGTTTATCAGATACAAATGTTACTCTATTTGGACGAGTTGTCCCTACACATATACCAACTTTTTTCATAATAGAACCTTATTTAATATAATTTTTAAGGTTAATTATTATAAATTATTTTTCTATCTGGAGGTAATCATAACAACCTTAAAATTTAATATCATAGTCATAAACATAATAACGTTTTTCTCAGCTTTATCTATTGAAATGGTCTATGCTGTTTTACCTTTTTATCTTATTACTGTTCTTAATTCACCATATATTGTTGTTGGAATACTTGAAGGTTTTTTTGAGCTTGTTTCTAACGTTATAAAAGTATTTTCTGGATATATATCAGATTTTAGGAAAAAGAAGTATCTAATTGCTTATAGTTTTGGTCTTTCTATAATAGGAAGATTTTATCTTGGTTTTTCTAAAAAATGGGAAGATGTAATGATTTATTACCTTTTTGAAAGCGTATGTGAAGGTACAAAAACACCACCAATTGATATTCTGCTTTCTTCAAAAAAGAAGCTTCTTGGTAAAATTTTTGGAATAAATCGTGTTTTTGAAAACATAGGTGGTTTAACAGGTATATTTATAGCTTTTTTTTCATCTTTATACTTTCTAAATGAAAAGTCAGACTATAATATTTATTTTTTATTCAGTGTTATTCCTGTTTCTATAGCTTTTATTCTAAGTTTTCTTATAAAAGAAAAGGTAAGCTTTAAAAGATATATGAAAAATCTATCCTTAGAAATTATCTATCCAGAATATCTTGTTTTATTTTTTCTTTTATCCTTTGCAAGTTTTGGATATTCATTTTATATACTTAAAGTTTACGGTTCCACAGAAAGTCAAGGGGAAACAATCAGCCTTTATATGCTTTTTTATATTTGCTTGATTATTACCAGTTATTTATCTGGAAAGTTTTTTGATTTTATAGGAGAAAAAAGATTTTTATTTATCTGTATAGTTTTACTTTTCACAGCTCATTTTTTTATGGTTTATTTTCCTATAATTGGGTTTTTGGTTTTTGCTGTAGCAGATGCTTTTTTAGATATAGGGGTATGGGCTATCTTAGGTCAAAAAGTTAAATTCAGGAAAGGTTTTGTTTTTGGTATGTATCATTTCACTATTGGAATTTCAGGTTTATTTGCAAGCCTGCTGGCTGGATACTTGTGGGATAATTTTGGTTCAGAATTTCCTTTTTTAATGGGAATGTTTTCTTCTTTTTTTAGCTTTATCTTTTACCTTAAAATTTTAAGATAAATTTGTCTTTTTTTCTAGTTGGCTATAAATTTAGAAAAAAAGGAGGTTTAAAACAGATGTTAATTAATAAAGAAAATTTTCCAAAAGTTGCTCTTGATGAGATGAATAGCATTCATGATGTTGAGATTGACATTGTTAACAGGCTTTATGAAGCTTTAAAAGATTTTAAAGAAGGTAAAGTATCTCAGGAAGAAGTATCAAAGCTTTTAGAAGAATTTTTGAAAGATGTACAGGAACATTTTAAATTTGAACAAGGTCTTATGGAAGAGTATCAGTTTTTTGCTTATCCAATGCATAAAGGTGAACATGATAGAGTACTTATGGAACTTCTTGAACTAAAAAAAGAGTGGGAAAGGTCAAAAAATCCAGATATTTTAATTGATTATTTAGAAAATCAATTTGTGCCCTGGATAATAAACCATGTTCAAACAATGGATACAGTTACAGCTATGTATCTTTCTAATTTTCTAAAGTAGATTTATAATAGATAGAAATTGTAGTTTGATTATCTGGAGGAAATTATGGATATTATAAATCCTTACTATGAAGACAAAAGTAAATTAGAGAAATTTAGAAAACTTCTTCTTGAAGAGAAAAAAAGAATATTAGATAGAGTGCTAAAACAGGAAGAAACTATAAAAAAGCTTACAGAGGAAGGTTGGACTATTCCAGAAGAATTAGATGATTATGCAAGAATAGATTATACAGAAATTATTCTTTCAGAACTTGAAGATGTAGAGATAGAAATTCTTAAAGAGATAGATAAAGCCCTTGAGAGAATGAAAGAAGGAACTTACGGTCTTTGTGAGGTTTGTGGAAATCCGATAGAAGAAAAAAGATTAGAAGCTATACCATGGACTACGTTATGTATAACTCATGCTCAGGAAGCAGAGAAAAACATAGATTTTATTGACCATAGATACAAAGATTATCTACTAAAAATGGGAATTCCAAAATTTGAAAATCTTGAAGAAGAAGTAAAAGAAGAGGGAGAAGATAAATGAGCCTTGTTGAAAAAAGTCTTGTTGAGCTTTCAAAATTAATCAGAAAAAAAGAAATAAAGCCCTCTGAGATTGTACAAGAATATGTACAAAGAACATTACAGTTTGATAAAAAGGTTAAGTCTTATGTAAGTTTCCTTGGAGAGAAAGCTATAGAAGATGCAAAAGAAAAAGATAATCAATTAGGAAAATTAGAAAATATACCTTTATTGTATGGTATTCCTATCGCGATAAAAGATAATATATCTACAGAAGGTATAAGAACAACGTGTTCATCAAAAATGTTAGAGAATTATATTCCTCCCTTTGATGCAACTGTTATAAAAAAATTGAAAAATGCTGGATACATAATAACAGGAAAAACAAATCTTGATGAATTTGCAATGGGTTCTTCTACAGAGAACTCTGCATTCTTTACCACTCATAACCCGTGGGATTTGGAAAGAGTGCCAGGAGGTTCTTCAGGGGGATCTGCTGCAGCCGTAGCCGCGGGGTTTGTTCCTGCGGCTTTAGGCTCAGATACAGGTGGTTCAATAAGACAACCAGCAGCGCTGTGTGGAATAGTAGGACTTAAACCTACATATGGAAGAGTTTCCCGTTATGGACTTGTTGCATTTGCATCTTCTTTAGACCAGATAGGACCTATGACAAGATATGTAGAAGATAGTGCACTTTTAATGAACGTTATATCTGGATATGATAAAAAAGATTCTACCTCTGTAGATGTAAAAGTGCCAGATTTTCTACAGGAGATAAATAAGGATATAAAAGGACTAAAGATAGGTTTACCAAAAGAGTTTTTTATTGAAGAATTAGATAATCAAATAAAAGAAAACGTTTTAAATGCAGTAAAGCTTTTGGAAAAAGAAGGTATTCAGGTAGAGGAAATATCACTTCCTCATACTAATTATGCTATAGAAGCTTACTACATAATAGCACCTTCAGAAGCTTCATCAAATCTTGCAAGATATGATGGTGTAAGGTACGGCTATAGGTCTTTAGATTATAAAGATTTAGATGATATGTATTCAAAAGTCAGAGATGAAGGTTTCGGGGCAGAAGTAAAAAGAAGAATTATGCTTGGAACTTATTCTTTATCATCTGGATATTATGACGCATACTATCTAAAAGCTCAAAAAGTTAGAACTTTAATATATAACGACTACATGGAAGCATTTAAAAAAGTAGATGCTATAATAACTCCTACTACTCCAGATGTAGCTTTTAAGATAGGAGAAAAATCAGCAGACCCTATTCAGATGTATCTTTCTGACATATTTACTGTTTCTATAAATCTTGCAACTTTACCAGGTATAAGTATACCATGTGGTTTTAAAGATAACTTGCCTGTAGGTATGCAGATTATAGGAAAACCTTTTGATGAAGCTACTATTTTAAGACTTGCATATAGGTATCAGCAATTAACAGACTTTCATAAAAAGCTTCCTGAGATTTCCTGATATATATCTTTTTCTGAAATTACTTTACAAACTCATTTGTTTAAAGAAAGAATTTTATCTTTGTTTAAAGAACAATATATTAATTTACGAAAATAAAAATACATAAAGGGGGAGATTTAGCTGTGAGTTATACAAAAGAAATTATCAACTACTTAAAGCAAACACATAAATTTGTAAATATTTTTTTAGTTCCAGGATTTGAACCTGTAGTTAGGGAAGATAACGGAGAATTTAAAAAAATTATAGATATAAAACTCACAGAAAAAGATACCAAAGAAATTTTATTAACATTAAGGAATTCAGCATCAATACCAAAAACACTGGCTGTAAAAGAAATCTTTTCTTTTGGAATTCCAGAAATAGGAAGAATTAGAGTAAGTTATTTCTTGCAAAGAGGAAGTTATGTTTTAAATATAGTTAAAACCCCATTTATCATACCAGAACCTATAGACATATTTGTAGATATTGGAAAATTCCTAGATTTTTACAACAAATTTTCTAAAGATAATTTTGGAATTTTCCTTATATTAGGAAGCAGATGGTTAGCAAATAGTATGTTTGTCTACTCTCTTTTAAAATTAATAAATAAAAACCAAAAAAAAATAATATGTACTTTAGAAAATCCTATTTCATTTTTACTAAGACATGGAAACTCTATTATAATTCAAAGAGATATTACTGTAGATACTGACTCAAAAGAAGAAGCTATCAAAGATATGTATTTTCTTGATCCAGATATAGTTTTTTATGGTTCATCTTCTCTATCAGAAAATCTAAATGAACTTGAATATTTGGATATGCATAGAATAAATATAATTAGTTTTCCTTTTAGTTCATATGAAGTATTTGAAGAAAAGCTAAAAAGCTCTACATCTGATTATTTTCTCAGAACATTTAAACAGCATTTAAGAAATATCATAATTGTTCAAATAGAACATTTAAAAGATCTAAAAGAAAAAATAACATTTGAAGTACTAAATATTTAACTTAAAAACTTCTCAAAAATTGAGAAACTTTTAATAACATTATTAATAGGAACAAACTCATTTTTTTGGTGAGCCTGAGCAGGATCTCCAGGTCCAAAATTTACAGCATCTATTCCATATAAACTTAACCTTGCAACATCAGTCCAGGCTTGTTTAGGTTCAACAGGTAATTGAAACTTTTCTATAAAATCAGCAAGGATAGGATTATACAAACACACGTTTCCAGAAGGACATAAATCAGTAAATTCTACTTTTGCTTCGTTATTCACAAGTTCAATCACGTCTTTTTTAGCCTGTTCTATAGTCTTTCCTGGAGCAAATCTATAATTTACATTAATAACAAACTTATCTGGTATAATATTCCTACCCCCAGAGAATTCAACCATAGTAGCATTCATAACTTCCATATATTTCATACCTTCAAACTCATACTCCCTTATTCCATAATCAGCTAACCTTTTTAAAAAGTTAGCAGCTTTATGAATAGCATTTTCACCTTGCCATGGTCTTGCTGAATGAGCCCTTTTTCCTTCAAAAATAATAGAAGCATGTAAAGTTCCTAAACAACCAACCTGAATTACATTATTTGTAGGTTCTAAAGCAAAAACCAAGTCAGACTTTTGAATAACATCATATTTTGAAAGAAGAGGCTCTAAACCATTATCTTTATAGGGACCTTCTTCCTTCTCATAAAAAACAAACACAAGATTATATTTACTATCTTGATTTTTAAACCTTTCCATAATAGCCATCATAACAGCTATACCACTTTTCATATCACTTGCACCAAGACCATATACTTTCCCGTCTATTATCTCTCCTGTAAACTCATTTTCACCAGGTACAGTATCAAGATGGCCTAAAAGACCTATAGTTTTTTTATGTGGAGAAAAATCCTTAAATGCAATAAGAGAATTGTTATGCCTTATAAATTGATAATTTTGATTTTTTATAAATACTTCAACAAAATCAGCGATTTGTTTTTCATTACCTATTACAGAAGGTATTTTTAAAAGTTCAATTAGATAATTTATAAGCTTGTTTTCCATTTTATTTAACTAAAATCTCTTCAACAGTATATCCAAGCCTTTCTGAAAGTTCTTCAGCAGCTTTTAGGAAATCATCTTTTATCTCTTCAATTTTATCAAAAGATAATCTATACGAAGGAGCAGATAGAGTAATAGCAGCTGCCACTTTACATGTATAATCTCTTACTGGTACAGAAAAACATCTAACTTCCTTTTCCCATTCTTCATCATCAATGGCATAACCAAGTTTTTTTATCTGTTCAAGGTGTTCCATTAAAACTTTTGGATCAATAATAGTTTTAGGTGTATATGGTTTTAGTTCAACATCTTTGAAAAATTCTTCAAGTTCATCCTTATCCATAAAAGCAAGGTGAACTTTTCCAGAAGCTGATGCATACATAGGAAGTAGCTTTCCTACTCTAGATTTTACAATTACTGGTTTATCCACTTCATAGGCATCAATATAAACTATTTCCCATCCACTTCTGACAGCAAGATATACATTTTCCTGTACAATTTCACCTAATTTCTGTAAAAAAGGTTTAGCCTGTTTTCTGATTTCTATATGAGTCAAATATGAATGCCCAATTTCAAAATTTTTTATTCCAAGAGAATACATATTTGTTTTTTTATTATACTGTACATATCCTCTTTTTATTAATATATCTAGTATTTTTTCTACCTGATAAGAAAATATATTTAACTTTTCCTCAATTTCTATTAAGGTTAAACTGTTATATTTAGCAAGCAAAAACAAAATATCAAAGGCCAGCTCAACATTGTGAACTATATATTCATCTTTTTTTCTTCTTCTATAC
>JALSSG010000242.1 GCA_026984355.1 Hydrogenothermaceae bacterium | reverse complement strand
ATGATATTATACTTTTTACTTTTTCTGGTTTATATGTTTCTGTATCTAAATTTAGCTCTTTTATAATGTCTTTAATGGTTCTTTTACTGTCTTCTTCATCATATATGATGAAATCTCTTTCTAAACCTACATTTTTTGCCTCTTGTCTTAATATTCTTGCTGATAAGCTGTGAAATGTAGAAATCCACTCAGGTTCTTTTTCTAAAGAAAGGGCTTTTTTTACTCTTTCTTTCATCTCCTGTGCTGCTTTGTTTGTAAAAGTTATAGCAAGTATTTTATTTAGAGGAATATTTTTTTCATTAATAAGATACATAATTTTGTGAGTTATAACTCTTGTTTTACCAGAACCTGCTCCTGCAAGAACAAGTAGTGGTGTTTGTGTGTATATTACAGCTTCTTTCTGTTTTTCATTTAAACCTTCAAAAATTGACATAATACTCCCTTTGTAATTTTTTTTAATGGAATAATTTGAATGATTATCCTAATTTTTTCAAGATAACTTTGATTTTTTTCTTAAATATTGTATCTACATCCATATCAAGCAGTTTTTCGTATAGCTGTTTTGCTGAAACTTTATCTCCTGTTCTTTGTAATATCTGTGCAAATTTATATGTGTAATCCGGATTTTCAGGATTTTTCTCATAAGCCTGTTTATAGTGATGTAGTGCAAGAGCAAGTTTATTTCTTTTTTCATAAAAAGCTCCTAAAGCCTGATGAACTCTTCCTTTTTTATCATATTGTAAAGCTACTTTTTCTAATGAGCTTATGTCCCCTTTAAAATTACTCTCTGCAAGATTTTTTATTGTAATAGCTACTATATCTTCATCAAGCCATGGATATAAATCTGGATATTTTAGTATTTGTTCTAACTTTTTCACTTTACCTGTAAGTGCATATATAGAAAGCAAAGTCATATAAGTAGGAATATCTTCCTTTAATCTAAGGGCTTTTTCATACATATTTATAGCTTTTTCTAAATCACCTTTTAAGTAAGCTTCATCTCCTTTTACAAGATAACTTTTAAACTCTTTTTCTATATCTAAAGATACTTTTGTGCTTTCTTTTTTTGGCTGAACATATGTTTTTGTTGCTAAGATTTTATTTTTTGATGTACTTTTTTCTGGTAGAGGTTCTTGTTTATTAGATTTTAGTTCAACCTCTGTAGATGGAAGAGTTGTTCTGCTATAGCTTATAGGAACTTCTGTTTTTGTTTGCTTTTCTGGTTTTTCTTTTTGCTCAGCTACAGCTGTTGTTTTATATTTCTCAATTGGAGTAAATATAACAAATGATATAAGTGCAATAATAGCAATAACTAAAGATGCTATCAAAATTAAAAATGTCTTATTTTTCTTTCTTTTTACATTGATAATAGGGTATACACTTGTTGAAGGCTGTCTTTTTTTAACTTTTTTTAGATTGTCAAAGATAATACTCATTACTCTACTCCCTGAACTTTTCTTATTCTTCTGGCTAGTTCTCTGATAGCTTCCATTTCACTCATTCCCTGTTCCATTAACTCTCTTACTGTTTGAGCTTTAGCAAGAGTATTTACTACTTCTAAAACATCT
>JALSSG010000241.1 GCA_026984355.1 Hydrogenothermaceae bacterium | reverse complement strand
AATAAGCATTATTCACAGTGTTCAGGAAATTTTAGATAAGAATTCAAAAGTTTTGGAACTTGGAGCAGGAACAGGAGCTATAACATGGTACCTTGCAGAAAATTTTAAAAAAATAGATGCTATTGAAGGAAGCAGTGTCAGAAGTATGATTTTAAAAGAGAGAACAAAAAGATATAAAAATGTAGATGTACTAACGGCAGATATAACAAAAGTAGATTATCCAAAAAATTTTTATGACATTATAACACTGATTGGTGTACTTGAATACATACCTTTTTATTCTGAAGAACCACCAGAAAAAAGTGTAAATAATTTTCTAAAGAAGATTTATAACACATTATCTGAAAAAGGAATACTGATAATAGCTATTGAGAATAAATTAGGCGCTAAATACTTTTCAGGTTGTAAAGAAGACCATAACAATGTACTTTTTTCAGGTATTATAGATTATCCATTTAAATCCCCTATAACTTATAGTAGATTTGAACTAGAAAATATACTAAAAAATGCAGGATTTAGTAATATTCAGTTTTACCATCTTTTACCAGATTATAAAATACCTAAGGTTTTTATAAGAGAAGATGAGGAGTTTTATGAGATTAATCCAAGTGGTATATGGAGAGGAAACTTTGTAGATTACTCAGGAAGTAGAGCTTATCTTTTCTCTGATTCTTTATTTATTGAAAACACTCTAAAATCAAGAACATTCTTTCAATTTTCTAACTCATTTTTAGTACTTGCTTCAAAATCTACAGATATAAACCTAAAAACAAAGTGGATTATGAGAAAATACTGGAATCAGTTTAGAACAAAAAAAGAGTATCATCACTTTGTTGATGTTATCAAAAATGAAAAAGAAGATAAAATTTATGTAAGAAAAACTCCCCTATACAGTAGTGATGTAAAAACCAAAAATAATGTTATTGATTTTAGACTAATAGACCAAGAATGGATAAAAGGAACATCAGTATATATAAAAGCAATGAAATCCCTATTCTCTAACAACAGTAATGAATTTTATACTATAAATAACAGACTTTTAGAAGAACTAATAAAAAGATTTTCTACAGGTAGTCATGATTTAGAAGGTTATCCTTTAGTTAGTGGTGAAGCATTAGATTTTACATACTGGAATTTAAAAGAAGACAAAAATGGAAACTGGTTTTTCTTTGATAGAAAATGGGTATTTAAAGATAATATACCTGCTGATTTTGTATTATTTAGAAATCTTTACCACTTATGGGAAGAATTTGAACCTTTTTCCAAAGATACAAACAAAGTAGACTTTATTCTTTCTAACATAAGATTACTGTTTCCAAACTATACTATCAGTAGATTAAATCATAATATGGATATGGAAAACCTATTTCAATCTACTTTGATAAAGTAATAAATACAGTTTAAGGAAGGTATCTTTTGTACTTTGGTTTAATAGCCTCATAATGCTTTTTATAAATCTCAAAATAAAAATTATCACTATCTTCATCTACAATTTTTGCACCAAACCTTTGATGAAATTTAACAACTTTTTCATTTTCTTTTCTTACATCAAAATGACACATATCAAATCCTAAATTGTAAAAACCTGTTTCATATATATTTAGTAAAGAAAGGTTCATAAATTTTAAATACTTTTATCAAGAAAACAAAGGAGTATCATATGCTGTAAATAGAGGAATATCAGTCTCAAATGGAGAATATATAGTTACTTTAGCTCAAGATGATGTACAAAAACCTAACCTTGTTGAAAAACTTCTGAGCATAATAGAAAATCTTAATGAAGAATACTGTATGGTCTGTGCAGATGCTGAGTTTATAGATAAATATTCAAAAAAAGTCTTTTTATCATCGTCAATGGAAGCTTCTTATGAGAAGAAAGAGAACTTTTTTGAGTTCTTCTTAGATTTAACAACCTATTATAGAGAATTTGATATAAAAAAAGATTTTGGAAAGTACTCATCCCTTTTACTTGGGAACTATATACCCATAAACGCAACTATCATCAGGAAAAAACATATATTAGATATTGGTATGTTTACAGTAGGTAGTTATATAGAAGATTGGGATTTATGGATTAGATTATCAAAAAAGTACAAATTTTATCTATATAAAACTCCAGTATTAAAATATAGATGGCATGGAAATAATACTTCCAAAATACATAGAAAAAAGCTGATAATTTCATCTATGGAAATCCTCCTAAGAGAATACAGTTATGCAAAAGAAAAAAATCTATATAATCTATGGATATCATCATTTATACTTCATATAAATCTTTTAAATGAATTATTAAAAGATGAAAAAATAAAATCTATAACAGAAAAAATGAAAAAAAACATTGATGATATTGAAAAAAATAAAAAATTGCTGGAGAAAATAAAAAAATACACAAATTCATCATCACATTATTTAAACCGAAAAGTCAATTAATCAAATAAATCCTACAGGTAAAAAAATATGTCAACTATAAGTGTTCTTATTCCAACTTATAACAGACCTTATTATTTAAAACAGGCTTTAGAAAGCGTACTAAATCAAACAAGACTTCCAGATGAAATTATAATAGGTGATGACAATCCAGAAAGTGAAGAAAATTATAATGCTATAAAGGGATATTTGACCAAATATCCTTTTATCAAGTATGTAAAGAATAAAAAAAACCTAGGTTCAACAGGTAATTACAGAGCACTTTTTGAAAAAGCCAAAGGAGATTATATAAAATGGCTTGCTGATGATGATATTTTACTTCCTGATGCCTTAGAAAAGCTATCTTATTATTTAGATAGATATCCAGAAGTAAAACTTGCCACTTCAATGAGAAGAGCAGTAGATTACAATCTTAAAGAGCTAAATAATCTGTTTATGTTCAAAGTTAGACTTTTTGAAGAAGATACAATAGTTGATGGAAAATCTTTTGTAATTAAAAGTTTAAAAGATTTATTTAACTATGGTGGAGAATTTTCAACATATATGTTTAGAAAAAAAGATGTATACTTTGACCTTTTCAAAATAGAAGACCTTGAATTTAAAGTAAATTCAGATTGGTTTATGTGGATTATGTTAGCAAGAACTGGAAAGGTAGCCTATATCAGCAAACCTTTATCTTTGTTTAGACTTACTAGAGAAAATGAGCAGTGTAATCCAGATATAGCTTTAAGAGGTTTTAAAGAAACCTTCTTTTTTATTACACATAACTTTTTTAATACAGAATTTCCTTTAACATACAAAGAAAAATTAAAACAGCTAAGTATATTTATATATGGTTTTCTAAAGCTAAACAGCTATATGTCTTTAAAAGATGAAGATAAAAAAAATAGATTACAAAATCTGATACAAAATGCCAAAACTTACAACATAAGTTTATACAAAAAAGAAAAAAGACAACCTGTAAGCATAATAACTGTTACTTATAACTGTGAAAATGTATTAGATAAATATCTAAGCTCTGTTCTTTCTTCTATAGAAGAAGATGATGAGGTTATCATAGTAGATAATGCCTCTACAGATAACACAAGAAACATCTTAAAAAAGATAAATCATAAAAATGTAAAGCTAATTTTTAACCTTGAAAATTATGGATATTCTAAAGCTGTTAATATTGGAATAAAAGCTTCCAAAAATCCTTATGTTATATTTCTAAATCCAGATACAGTAGTTTATAAAGGATGGATAGAGTCTTTACAAAAACATTTTACATCAGAAGATACAGGAGCTGTTGCTCCAATATCTAACTATTCAGCTCTATATCAGAACTTTTATCTTTACTGTAAGGAAATATCAGAATTTAACCTGCCAGATGAAGAACTGATTTATCTTTATATAAAAGATAAAAATTATGGAAAAAGTATAGAAAGTAAATTACTGTTAGGTTTTTGTATCATTACCAGAAGAGAAATATTAGAAAAGATAGGATATCTTGATGAAGAATTATTTTTAGGAAATGATGACCTTGAGTTTTCATGGAGGTTAAGAGAGAACGGATACAAACTAAAAATAGCTATAGATACTTTTATATACCATAAAGGACATGAATCGTTTAATACCCTAAAAGAAGAAAGTGCAGAAAAGTTAGTACAGGAAAGTACAAACAAACTTGCAGACAAACTTATTAAATACTATGGATATGGTAATGTTCCCCACCCAAATGAGTTATGGAACATAGACTGGTTCATACCAGTAGGAGAAAAGTATAAGTATATGTTCAAAATAGAAAGCCATAGACCAGATTTAAATAAAACCAATTTAGATAATGAAAAAGTAGCAGTTATTTTAGTTAATTATAAAACAGTAGACCACATATTTGAAAATATAAAATCATTATATAATCAAACCTTCAAAAACCTTTCAATTGTGGTAGTAGATAACTCTGAAGAAGATACATATATAAAATCTCTTTATCAGATGTTAAAAAATGAAGGATTTAATGTATCTTTAAACATGGAAGAAGATATAGATAATATACACCTAAAATTTAATAGAGATATTGTCCTAATAAAATCAAAAGAAAATCTTGGATTTAGTGGAGGAAACAACTTAGGAATAAAAGTAGCAAAGAAAAACAAAGCAAGTTATATATGGATTTTAAATCCTGACACTACAGCAGTAGAAAATACATTAGAAGAGATGTTAAAAACATCAAAAATATATAATTCACCTATTGTTTCCTGTAAGATAAAAGATTTTTATCATAGAGAAAATATACATTATGATGGAATAAGAATTGATTTAAAAGGAGTACCAGATAGACCAGATATTATAAAAAAACCGAAGGTAATTTCTGGAGCTAATATTCTGATGAGAGCTGATACTATAGAAAAAATAGGATACTGGGATGAAGACTTCTTTTTATACTTTGAGGATAATTATTTCTTATATAGAGTTATAAATGAAAATATATTTTTCTTATATACTCCTTTCACACATATATACCACAAAGTAGGTCGTTCAACTGGCGGTTTTTTAAACTCAATTCCTTCTATATACTACTACAGTAGAAATATATTTTTGATAGAGGAAAAGCTAGAAGAATTTAATTTTGAAGCTAGTATAAAACACCTGCTGACAAATTACGATAAATTAAAAAACAAAAAATCATTTCTTAAGGCTATGTTCCTTGGTATTTATGATTTTCTACTTGGAGTTAAAGGAAGAAAAGAAAACCTAAATCAGATTGTAAAAAATAGAGAATATATTGGAAAACTATATGGAGATGAAAAATTAGACAGTATTTTTATAAAGCTATTTGAAAAACCAAGAGATAAAAAGCTGGCAAAAAAATTCTTTAAAACTCTTTTAGAACTTTTAGAGGAAAAATATTCTAAACAACACCAATCAACTTTCTAAGTTTTTCTATTTTATCTCTCAGTTCTGCAGCTTTTTCAAATTCCCAATTTTTCGCATGCTCCCACATCTGCTTTTCTAATTTCTCAATTTCTTTCATTAAATCTTCTTCATTTTCTATATACTCTGGAAGGTCTTCATACATTTCTATTATTCCTATATCTTCTAATGCTATTAAATCTTTAACCTCCTTAGATACTGTTTTTGGTACAATACCATGTTTTTTATTATATGCTTCCTGAATTTGTCTTCTTCTCTTTGTTTCTTCTATAGTCTCTTCTATAGCAGGAGTTATTTTATCTGCATACAGGATAGCTTTTCCATTAACGTTTCTTGCAGCTCTACCTATTATCTGAATTAGCGCAGTTTTAGACCTTAGAAATCCCTGTTTATCTGCATCAAGTATAGCAACTAATGATACTTCAGGCATATCAAGACCTTCTCTAAGGAGATTTACACCAACTACAACATCATACTTTCCTTCTCTTAGTTCTTTTATAATTTTTGCCCTTTCTATAGTATCAATCTCAGAATGTAGATAAACAGCCTTTATATCTCTTTCCTGTAGATAATCAGCAAGATGTTCAGCCATTTTCTTTGTAAGGGTTATCACTATTGCCCTTTCTCCTCTCTGTTTTATATTCCAGATTTCACTTACAAGATTATCAATCTGACCTTCAGTAGGTCTAACTTCAATCTCTGGGTCTAAAAGGCCTGTAGGTCTAATTATCTGCTCAACTATAACTCCCTTACTTCTATTAATTTCCCACTCAGCAGGTGTGGCTGAAACATATATAGCTTTTTGTATCTTTCTTAGAAACTCTTCAAACTTTAAAGGTCTATTGTCATAGGCAGACTTCATACGCCAGCCATATCTAACAAGGTTTTCTTTTCTTCTTCTATCTCCATTATACATAGCTCTTATTTGAGGAATCGTGACATGAGATTCATCTACTATCAAAAGAAAATCTTCTGGAAAATAATCAATAAGTGTATATGGAGGTTCTCCGGGACTTCTACCGTCAAAATATCTTGAATAGTTTTCTATGCCTTTACATGTTCCAAGTTCTAACATCATTTCAATATCATAGTTTGTCCTCTGCCATAAACGATTAGCCTCAATTTCCTTTCCAGCCTTTTTAAATTCATAAACCTCTTTCTCTAAATCCTCTTTTATATGCTTTATAGCATCTATCATATCTGGTCTTGGTATTACATAATGACTTGCAGGGAAAATAACAGTTCTCTCTAATCTTCTTTTTATATTTCTGTTAAACAGGTCTAACTCTGTTATATTTTCTATCTCATCTCCAAAAAATTCTACCCTAACAATCACATCTTCAGTGTGAGAAGGAATAATCTCAACAGTATCACCTTTTACACAAAAAGTTCCCCTTTTGAAAGAAAAATCATCTCTTGTATATTGAAGCTCAACTAACTTTTTTAAAAGTTTTTGTCTATCTAATTCCTGTCCTACATAAAGATGTAATCTTAATTTTTCATAAAATTCTGGTGTTCCAAGACCGTATATACAAGATACAGAAGCTACCACAATAGTATCAGGTCGTTCTATTAGACTTCTTGTAGCAGAGTGCCTTAATCTATCTATAGCATCATTAATTGAACTATCTTTTTCTATATAAAGGTCTTTTTCTGGAAGATAAGCTTCTGGCTGGTAATAATCATAATAAGAAACGAAATATTCTACAGCATTATCAGGAAACAATTCCTTTAGCTCTCTATAAAGCTGTGCCGCAAGAGTTTTATTGTGAGATATAACAAGTGTAGGCTTTCCATACTTTTCAATAACATTAGCTATAGTAAAAGTTTTTCCTGTCCCTGTAGCTCCAAGTAAAACCTGTTCATTTATACCATCTTTAAGATTTTTATAAAGCTGATTTATAGCTTTTGGTTGGTCACCCTTAGGTTCAAATTCTGAAACTAATTTAAAAGGACTTTTTCCCATCACTCACCCTGATTTTAATTTTTAGCTTAATAATATATTTCCAATTATTGTAGATTTCATTTTTTTAATTTAAACTTTTTATTAAGGAGAAAAAATATGCCAGCATCTGTAGAAACATTAACTCAATACTTAAGAACATATGAAAAAGACATTTACTCAAT
>JALSSG010000240.1 GCA_026984355.1 Hydrogenothermaceae bacterium | reverse complement strand
AGGAAATTTGAAAGCAAAATACGTAATACATACAGTTGGACCTGTATGTAATAAAGGAAAATTAGACCAGGAAAAAAAGAAGCTTTTACAAAACGCGTATTTTAATAGTTTAAAACTTGCTAAGGAAAAAGGTATAAAGACAGTTTCTTTTCCTTCTATAAGTACAGGTGCATACAGATGTCCTTTAAGGGAATCTGCGGAAGTTGCTTTGAAAACAGTTATAAATTTTTTAAAAACTGAAAATTTTATTAAAGAGGTTAGATTTGTATTATTTACAGACGAAATATTTAATGTGTATAAACAGGTTTTAGAGGAATTAGATGTTTAATATTATTGATATAATTATACTTAGCCTCATAATTTTTATAGTTTCTCTTTATGGATTTTTAAGATATAGAGAAGAAAAGATAAAACAAGAAGAAAAGAAACTTCCAGAACTATTTAGATTAAAAGAAAAGTGGACAAAAGAAAAATTTGAATTTGAAAAAAAAGCCCAAAATTTAAAGTTAAAAATTGAAAATGTAAAAAACGAGATAGAAAAGTTCAAAAGGGATATAGATAACTTTAAATGGACAGAAGATGATATAGAAAGTTTTAAGCTTATGAGAGGTACTTCTCTTCAATATCATCTATCAACAATCTTTTTTCTTAAAGGTTATAACGTTTATGACCCTCCAGTTTATAAAGACTGTAATATAGATATCTTTTTAGAGAAAAATGGAAAAAAGATATGTGTATCATTTGTAGATAGAGTAGGGATAAGAAAACTTGATTTTTCTTTCTTAAGAAAACTAAAAGAAGGAAAAGAGAAATATAAGTGTAATGAGATATGGATAATAACAAATAGCACAATTGAAAAAAAACTTAAACTTTCAAAATTACTAAATATGAAATGGATAATAGATAATCTTCCACCGCCAATAGTAGTAGATGAATATGAACATTTAATTACACAGCTACATAACTTAGAGCTTATGTACGAAGAAACAGTTCATGAAGTAATAAGAAGAAATACATGGATTAAAGAAATAGAAGAAAAAATACAAAAGGAATTACATAAAAAAAATATCCAGCCAGATAGGATTAATTACACGAAAATAGATACTGTAGAAGGTAGTTTTATAAAAAAGAAGTAATCTATTTATTTTTACTATTTTTCTCAAAAATTTTATAAAAACTAAATATATTAAGACCTATAACTATACTCCATGATACAGCCATAAATATGGCACCAAAGAAGTTAAGAGTTGTATCCTCCATCTTATTTACTCCTTTTGTTCCAGGCTATTTTCACAAGAATAATTCCAAGTACAATAATAAATAAAATAAATCCTCTTGCTATCCATATAGACAACCCACTTTTTGCAATAGCTGATGGTAAAGCTTCAATCACCCAAGAAATAAGAATTACAAATAAGAATAAAGGAGATACATATTTTAGAATGTAATAAAAAATACCGGGAACTTTGATATCAGCATATTTATTTAATTCTTCCCACGCTCTTTTAGAATCCATTATCCACATAAAAAGTATAGCTTCAAGAAGTGCAAATATAGCAAGCCCTAAAGTACCTA
>JALSSG010000239.1 GCA_026984355.1 Hydrogenothermaceae bacterium | reverse complement strand
CTGGAATTAATCCTAATCCTTCGTAGTATCTTATAGTTTCAGGATTAACCCCTGACTTTTTCGCAAGCTGGCTACGAGTTAGAAACCTCATATTATTTCTACAGATTTTTCACCTTTTTTTAGCTCTCCTATTATATAAGCCTCTTGTTTTTCGGCGTTTAAGATTTCTAATGCTTCGTTTACATTACTTTTATCTACAGCTATTATCATTCCTATTCCCATATTAAACGTTTTAAACATCTCTTCATCAGAAATATTTCCTTCCTTTTGTATCCATTTAAAGACAGGAAGAATTTTTATTTTTTCTTTATATATTACAGCTTTTGTATCGTTGTTTAACACTCTTATAAGGTTTCCTCCAATTCCTCCACCTGTTATATGTGCTATAGCAGACACATTTACATTATTGATTAATTTTAAAATAGATTTAACGTAGATTTTTGTAGGTGTTAGAAGTTCTTCTCCTAAAGTTTTTCCAAAGTCTTCTATATAATCTGTATATTTATAGCCTTTTAATTCTATAAGCTTTCTAATAAGAGAATATCCATTGCTGTGAACACCAGAAGAAGATATACCAATAAGTACATCACCTTCTTTTGTTTTAGTTCCATCAATCATTTTATCTTTTTCCACAATTCCAACTGCAAAACCTGCTAAATCATATTCACCATCTTTATACATACCAGGCATTTCTGCTGTTTCACCACCTATTAAAGCACACTCTGCCTGTTTACATCCTTCGGCTATTCCTTTTACTACACTTATTGCTGTTCCAGGTTTTAATTTTCCTGTAGCGAAATAGTCAAGAAAAAATAGAGGTTTAGAACCTGTAGTTATAAGGTCATTTACACACATAGCAACTAAATCTATTCCTATCGTGTCGTGTTTATCTAGGGCTTGGGCTATCTTTAGTTTTGTTCCAACACCGTCTGTAGAAGATGTAATAACTGGATTTTTATATTTTGATAATTCAAGTAAATATGCTCCAGCAAAACCACCGATAGGTGTAATTACATTTTTATCAAATGTTTCTTTTACAAAAGTTTTTATTTGTTCTAGAAACTTATCTGCCTTCTCTATATCCACTCCAGCATCTTTATAGGTTATCATGTCATTTACTCCTTTATAGACTATACTTACTCACTTTCTTTTTCTATTTCCTTGATAGTCTCCTCAAAGTCCCTTAAATCTTTAAATTGATTGTATACAGATTTAAAGCGTATATAAGATATAGGGTCTAATCTTTTTAGATGTTCCTGAACTAAATCTCCAATTTCTGTACTTTCAACTATAAGTTTTCCTTCATCTATTAGGTATCTTTCTATTTCATCTGCAATCTGTTCAATCTGTTTGTCTGATATAGGTCTGTTTTTTGAGGCTAATTTTATTCCTCTTATTATTTTTTCTTTGCTAAATGGTTCTGTTGTTCCTTTTTTCTTTTTTACTATTATTTTTTCTTCTTCAAATCTTTCATATGTAGTAAACCTATAACCACAATCAATACATTCCCTTCTCCTTCTAATAACAGTTCCATCCTTTGATTGCCTTGAATCTATAACCTTATCATTTAACGAACCACATTTTGGACATTTCAATCCTTATTACCTTCCTCTTTTACCTCTTTATAACTTAAACCGTAATAAACAAAGTGTCCTTGAATTTTATAGTATTTATTTATATAAAATTTAGAAACTATATCTATTTTTGTCTCAGAAGTAGTATAAACATAGTACTCTAAGATAGTATCATATCCCTTTATCCATAACCCAAGTGGTTTTACTTTAAGTTCTGGAAACAATTTCATAATAATAGAAAAATACTCCTTTATCTTGTCCTTTCCTTCAAGTACAAAAGTATCTACATAAAACTCTTTTATTTTTGGGTCATAAAGTTCTGCTGTATCAGCATAAGTTTCCATTATTTTGTCTAAATTCTTCTCATTCCATCCTTCTATCCATGTATCTATAACTTCTTTTAATTTTTGTCCATGTTCAGCCTGTATATTATTTTTATTCTCCATTTTTTTTACTCCTTATTGAAGCTCTTTAAACGAATCCTCTATTTTGTTTAAAGTTTCATCAATATCATTATCAGAATGAGCTGTACTTAAAAACGAAGCCTCAAATTGAGAAGGTGCAAAATAAACACCTTTTTCAAGCATTAATCTAAAGAATTTAGCATATTTTTCAAGGTCTGAAGATTTTGCTGTCTCAAAATCAACCACTTTTTTATCTGTAAAAAACAGTGTAATCATAGAACCAACTCTGTTTACAGTAGCTTTTATCTTATATTTCTCTATTAAAGAATTTAATTCTTTTTCAATCCTTTTTCCTTTTTCTTCTAAATCTGGATAAGGATTTGTTTCTTTTAAGATTTCTAACTGTTTAAGTCCTGCTGCCATAGCAAGAGGATTACCTGACAAAGTTCCTGCTTGATATACAGGTCCTACAGGTGCAATATGTTCCATTATTTCTTTTCTACCACCATAAGCACCTACAGGAAGTCCTCCACCTATTACTTTACCAAGAGTAGTTAAATCCGGCTTTATATCATACAACTGCTGAGCTCCACCATATGCAAGTCTAAAACCTGTCATAACCTCATCCCATATCAGCAAAGCCCCATATTCCTTTGTAATTTCTCGTAATCTTTGATGATACTCTTTAGAAGGAGCCACTACTCCCATATTACCTGCTACTGGTTCCAGTATAACGCAGGCAATATCATTTCCATGTTTTTCAAATGTTTCTTCTACAGCTTCTATATTGTTATAAGGAAGAACTATAGTAAGATTTGCTAACTCTTCAGGAATTCCCGGTGTTCCTGGAATACCTAAAGTAGCAACTCCAGAACCAGCTGAAACAAGTAAACTATCAACATGACCATGATAACATCCATCAAACTTTATTATTTTCTTTTTTCCAGTGTATCCTCTTGCAAGTCTAATAGCACTCATAGTAGCTTCCGTTCCAGAGTTTACAAATCTTACCATTTCAATAGAAGGAACTGCATCTACTACAGCTTTTGCCATATCAATTTCTAACTGTGTAGGAGCACCAAAACTTGTACCATAATTGGATACTTGTTTTACAGCATTTATCACCTGATCATGAGCATGACCTAAGATTAAAGGTCCCCAGGAAAGAACATAATCTATATATTCATTTCCATCAACATCCCATACTCTGCTTCCTTTTCCTTTCTGAATGAAAAGAGGGGTACCTCCTACAGCTTTAAAAGCTCTAACAGGAGAATTAACACCTCCTACAAGATACTTCTGTGCTTCTTTAAATAATTCAACAGATTTATTAATTTTCATTGTATAACCCTCTATACTATAGACTTATATGACGTTATTATTATAGCAGTAATTAATAAGAATAATATAAAATGTTCTATGAATTACTTAAGTTATAAAACTGGTTGTAATTAATTATTATTAGAATATATTAATATTGATAATCAATAAAAATAAAGGAGGGGAACAAATGGAAAATAGAATTCCTTTGATTGGAGAACCATTTCCAGAAATGGAAGTTAAAACTACACAAGGTGTAATGAAACTTCCAGAACATTTTAAAGATAAGTGGTTTGTTCTTTTCAGTCATCCAGCAGATTTTACTCCTGTATGTACAACAGAATTCATTGAGTTTCAAAATAAAAAAGACGAACTTGCTAAGTTAAATTGTGAGCTTATAGGTTTATCTGTAGACCAGGTATTTGCCCATATTAAATGGATAGAATGGATAAAAGAAAAAAGGGGAGTGGAAATTACATTCCCAGTTATAGCTGATGATATGGGAGAGATAGCTAAAAAGTTAGGAATGATACACCCAAATAAAGGAACAAACACAGTAAGAGCAGTATTTATAGTTGATGATAAAGGTATTATAAGACTTATTCTTTACTATCCTCAGGAGATAGGTAGAAACATAGATGAAATTGTCAGAGCAGTAAAAGCTTTACAAACTTCTGATAAATATGGTGTAGCTACTCCTGCAAACTGGCCAAATAACGAGATAATTGGTGATAAAGTCATACTACCTCCTCCAGACAATATTAATGTGGCTGAAGAAAGACTTGAAAAAGCAAGAAGTGGTAAACTTGAATGTTATGATTGGTGGTTCTGCTTTAAATCTTTAGACGAAAAATAAAGTAAAAGCCCTTCGGGGCTTTTTATAATTTGTGATAGGCAGCTATAGCTGCTGCTATTACAGTTGCAAGATCTTCAGGATCTCCACCTTCAGGTTTAAGATTAAAGGTTGGTAGCTTTTTCTCAATATAAGAAGTATCAAATCTCCCTTCTATAAAGTCTTTATCTCTTACTATCTGACGGAAAAGTGGAATATTAGTAGGAACACCTCTGACTATAAATTCATCAAGAGCTCTTCTTGCTCTATTTACTGTTTGTTTCCATGAAAGAGCCCATACTATCATTTTTGCCACCATAGAGTCATAATAAGGAGGAATTATATAATCTTTATACACAGCAGCATCTATTCTAACGCCTGGTCCACCAGGAGAGTAATAGGAGGTTACTTTTCCTGGAGATGGAGCAAAGTTTTTTCTTGGGTCTTCTGCATTAATTCTAAACTGTATAGAATAACCTCTAAATGATATTTCTTCCTGTAAAAATGGTAATTTTGCTCCCTGTGATATTTCAATCATTCTCTGAACTATATCTACTCCAGTAATAACTTCTGTTATTGTATGTTCTACCTGTAGCCTTGTATTCATCTCTATAAAATAAAAGTTATCATTTTCATCAACTAAAAATTCCATAGTACCAACATTTTCATAACCAAGTTTAAACATAGCCCTTGTTGATACTCTAAAAAGTTCTCTTCTTGTTTCCTCTTTTAATCTTGGAGATGGTGCTATCTCTATTATCTTTTGGTGTCTTCTTTGTATAGAACAATCTCTTTCTCCAAGATGTATAACATTACCGTGTTTATCAGCCATTATCTGTATTTCTATATGCCTTGGATTTGGAATGTATTTTTCTATAAATACATCTCCTTTTCCAAAGAATTTTTTTGCTTCTGTAGTTGCTGATTGAAATGCAGTTTCAAATTCATCTGGTTCATAAACTATCCTCATTCCCCTACCGCCACCACCATAAGCAGCTTTTATAATAACAGGAAAACCTATTTCCTTAGCTATAATCTTTGCCTCTTCAATATCTGTTATAGGTTCATCTGTTCCAGGAAGTACTGGAACACCAACTTCTCTCATAACCTTTTTTGCAGATAGCTTATCTCCGAATAAAGCAATATGTTCTGGTTTTGGACCAATAAAAATTATCCCTTTTTTTGCACAGTAATTAGCAAAATCTGCGTTTTCAGATAAGAAGCCGTATCCTGGATGAATTGCATCACATCTGGTTTGTTTTGCTAAATCTACAATTTTGTAAAAATTTAAATAAGCCTGTATAGGGTCTCCAGGAATCATATATGCTTCATCTGCTTTCTTTACCCATATACCTTTAGAATCTGCCTCTGAATATATAGCAACTGTTTTTATATCGAGCTCCTTACAGGCTCTTATAATTCTTGTAGCAACTTCTCCTCTATTTGCTATAAGAACTTTTTTTATTTCTTTACTCATACTGTATTTCCCCTTCTAAATTTTCTATAAATGCTTCATGAAGAGCTCTAACAGCTAATTCTGCATATTTTTCATCTATCAAACAAGATATTTTTATCTCTGATGTTGATATTGCATATATGTTAATTCCCTCTTTGTAAAGAGTTTCAAACATCTTAGCTGCAGTACCTGCATGGGTTTTCATACCAAGTCCAACAACAGAGATTTTTGCTATTCTATCATTTCTTTCAACATCTTCTGCTCCTATTTCTTCAGCTACTTTTCTTGCAATTTCTTCTGCTAAGTCTGCATCTATTTTGTTTACTGTAAATGATATATCTGTATGTCCTTTATGGGAAACATTTTGAACTATCATATCAACTACTATATTGTTATCTCCTAAAGCTTTAAATAATTTTGCTGCTATGCCCGGCTCATCTGGCACTCTTATAACTGTAATTCTTGACTCCTTTAAATCATGACTTATTCCTCTTACAACCACGTCTTCCATATTTTCATCCTCCTCTACTATCCATGTTCCTTCTTCTTCTAAAAAAGAAGATTTTACATGTATTTTCACACCATATTTTGCAGCAAACTCAACAGACCTTATTTGCATAACTTTAGCACCTAAAGATGCCATCTCCATCATTTCTTCATAAGATATGACTGGAATTTTTCTGGCATTTTCTACTATACGAGGGTCTGCTGTATAAACTCCTGCCACATCTGTGTATATCTCACATACATCTGCTTTTAAAGCAGCAGCAAGAGCTACAGCTGTTGTATCAGAACCACCTCTACCTAAAGTAGTAATATTCCCATAATCATCTATACCTTGAAATCCTGCAACAATTACTACTTTTCCTTCATCAAGTTCTTTTCTAATTCTATGAGTGTCTATCCTTTTTATCCTTGCTTTTGTGTAGACACTATCTGTATAAATTGGAACCTGCCATCCTGTTAAACTAACAGCATTAATTCCTATTTCTTTCAATGCAATAGCTATTAATCCTATAGCTACTTGTTCACCTGTAGAAACAACCTGGTCTTGTTCTCTAGGGTCAGGATTTTTTGATAATTCTCTTGTTAATGAAAGTAATCTATCAGTTTCTCCACTCATTGCAGATGAAACCACTACAACTTGATTTCCACTTTCTACAGCTTTCTTTATTTTTTTTGCTACATTTTTTATTCTTTCAATACTTCCTACAGAAGTTCCACCAAATTTCTGTACTATTAAAGGCAATATATACCTCCAGAGTTAAGAGTTTACTTTGATAAATTACTATATTTTAACAGAATATTGAAAGATGATTATTTCCAGCTTTCTTTACCAGTTTTAAATACTTCTTTTTTCCAGATTGGAGCTCTTGCTTTTACATTATCAACTATGTATCTACAAGCTTCAAATGCTTCTTGCCTATGACCTGACCATACTGCTACGAGGAAAGAAGGAACTTTCACTGGAACTACTCCTGTTCTATGGTGAACTACTGCATGTTTTATTTTAAATTTTTGTTTAGCTTCTTCTATTATTTCCTGTATGACTTTTTCAGCCATAGACTTGTATGCTTCATAGTGAAGTTCCCTTACCTCTCCATCTTCTGGAGCAGAACGAGGAACTCCTATAAATATATCTACAGCTCCACATGTTTCATCTTTATAACTATCTAACACATCTTGAAGATTAAACCAGTCTTCACCTATATAGATTTGTGGTATCGTTGGATTTTTTTCTAGCATTTTCTACCCATTTCCCTAAATTTTCTAATATCTATATTCTTTTTATAACATCCTGTACCTAAATAATAAAGTAGGTCTAAAAAACTTTCTTTATCAATATAACCGGGTATCTTATAAAGTACCTGATAGTTCTGGTCTCTATCAAAAACTATGATTGTTGGATATCCTGTTATTCTATAAAGATACGCTAAAATCTGTTCGTTAACTTCCTT
>JALSSG010000238.1 GCA_026984355.1 Hydrogenothermaceae bacterium | reverse complement strand
CTATAAGGTTTACATAAAATATCCTAAGGATTATTTCTTACTAAAATATAGAGTTCTTTACACTAAATATATACAGACAACTTCAAGAAAGGAAAAAACAAAAATAAAAAAAGAACTTAGACAAACATTAAAACTTCTTTTAACAAAAGGGTATAATGACCTGAAAGTTATCAAATTTGTGTATAGAGAGTCAAAAAAATTTAATTTTCCAGAGTTAGTAGAAAGGTCTATAAAAAGATTAATTGTTCTTGATAAAAGAAATAAAAAAAGATGGCTACTGACTTTAATAAATTACAAACTCCAAACAAACCGTTTGAATGATATTTCCAATGTAGTTGTGGAATACGCAAAATTCATAAATACTGAAAAAAACTATAATGAAAAGAAAAAAATAATGAAAAAGGCTGTTAAGGTTTTACTTTCTATACAGGATTATAAAACCCTTGAACAGATTATAACCTTGTATAAAGACTACTTTATAAATGACCCAAATATGGTAAAGTTTCTTATAAAAGCTTCTTTAATGGCTGATAATCCCTCATTAGCATCAGAAATATCACAAGAATTCTTGGAGGGAAGAAGGTGAGGATAATTTTACTGCTTTTATTTTTTTCTTTTGTGATAATAGGCAACACATATGCTCAAGAGGAAAATAAAAAAATTGCTGATATAAATGAAGTTTATAAAATCTATGACGAAGAACTATTAAAGTTGATGCTTCAATCTTTTCTATATACCAATAATCTACAAGAAGCATATAAAGTGGCAACCTATGGGCTAAAGCTTTTTCCTGATAATACATACTGGTTAGAAAAATCAGCAGAAATAGCTTTATGGCTTGGAAATTATAAAGATGCACTGTTCTTTTATAAAAGGTTATACCAGATAACTGGTAATAAAGAACTTGAAAATAAGGTTTTAGACCTTGCATTACAGATTTTTGATTATGAGACAGCACTTGATATCTTAGATAAGAAACTAAAAAACAAAGAGTTTGAATATATAAAAGAATACGCCTATGTAGTAAATATTACAGGGGAGTATAAAAAAGGCTATGAAACACTAAAATACATTCTACAAAATTTTAACTATAAGACAGAAAATCTTATAAGGTATCTTTACCAGTTTAGTTATAATCTTGGAAATCATAATGAAGCTATAAAATATTTACAAATATTAATATCAGACTATAAAGGTAAGCCTTACGATTTTATAAATCTTGCTGACCTTTATTTATATAAAGGACAGTTTTATAAAGCATTAAACACCCTTATTAAAGGTGCAAACATATACAAAAAAAATTTAGAAATACTGGAAACTATTTCTGATGTAGCTTGGGGGCTAGATAGAAGAGACATAGCTGCAAAATACTCTAAGAAACTTATTAATATTGGAGATGGAAGATTAGTAGATTATATAAGAGTAGTTGATTACTTTTACATAGAAAAAAAAGATTATCAGAAAGCTATTTATTTTATAAAGCAAGCTTTAAAAAGATTTAAAAATCTGTATTTAGCCAAAACATATATATATATAAAGTCAGAAGAACAAAACTGGCAGGATATAGCAAATTTTATTGAAAATCTTGATAAAGATTTAAGAGAAAGATTATTGAAAAATTCGTATATAGCTTATCTTTATGCATATTCTCTTGAACAAACAGGGCAATATGATAAAGCTATATCTTTATATGAAAAATCTTTGAAAACTTCATTTTCAATTTCTAGATTAAAATCTTTACTACTTCTTTTTATAGACCTACAAAAGACGGATAAATTAAATCTATACTTGAAAAAATACAAACATCTAATAAAGGAAGATACAGACCTGCTTTATATTTATGTTCTTGGATATATAACAATTCAAAATACAGTAGAGGCAAAAAACCTATTGTCTAAATTACTAAAAAAGAGAAAAGATGTATCTACTTATCTTTTATATGCTGATATACTTGAAGTTTCAGGTCAAACAGATAGGGCAAAGCATATAAGATATAAAGTGTGGAAAAAGTTAAAAAATACTAAACCAAAAACAAAACCCCAAATAGAAAACTATCTTAGAACGGCATCCTATTTTCTTCCACCAAAAAAGTTTAGAAATCTGTTAGAAAAGTACAAAAATAGCTTAGACCCAGAGACTTACTGGAATATAAAATACGGATTTCTAATAAATTTAGATGCACAGGACAAGGTATATTATCTATCCCGTAGATATGATTATTTAAAAAACTGGATAAAAATGAACCTTGCACTATTGTTTGATGATAGAACCAGACAGCTTTACTTGATAGAAAAATATCCTGAAACTATTCCCATAAGAGATAGAGTAGAAGCAGCAGTAAGAACAGGACAGATAGGTCTGGCAAAAAAATTAGCTTTTAAAGGACTAAAGGAAAATCCGAGAGACTATCAGCTTTATAAATGGTTAAGAGATTTATACATGCAGTATTCAGGTTATCTAAAATTTTCTACAGAATATTTCTTTAGAAACACTGTAAATCAAGGAAAAATAGACCTTTATTACAGGCATACTTTACAAAATAGACATTACCTTATTTTAAAAAGTAATATAACAACTCAATCTAGTTCAGATAGGAGTCAGTACATAAATGTTCCTTCAACAGATTCTTATATATCTTTAGCCTTTAAAAGGCTTACAGATAGAGGTTATATAAAATATACTCTCGGTGTTAGAAATGCTTTTGATGATTTTGTATTTTCAGGTTTTTCTTACAGCTCCTATATAAAAGATAGATGGTCTATTTTACTAAAACTTTACGTTAATTCTTTTGCTGATGATAGCGTTTACCTTATATTAGGTGGAATGAAAACAGGGATTAGCCTTGACAATGAGTATATGTTAAATGATAGAACATATTTAAATCTTACCTTATATTTAGATAGATTTTATGGTCAAGATGGAACTTACTTAGGTTATGGAAATCTTTTAGAATTACAGGGACACTATAAGTTAAGGGTATCCTATCCAGATTTTTCTTTTAGAGGTTATATAACCTCTGGAATATACAGTGAAACAGACGGTAATAAAGGGAATATAACAAGGTTATCTCCTAATCCAAATCCAGCAATCTTACCAGAGGATTTTGTAGAATTTGGAGGAGAGTTTTATTTTGGATATGATAACAGATACCTGTATACAAGAACTGTAAGACCATTTATGAGAGTGGGTGTGTTTTACAACTCTATTACTCACCTTGGGTATAACGGAGAGTTTGGTATTGGAGGCATTCTTACAAAAAGTGATAATTTAGATGCAGGAATTAGTTTTTATAGAGGATTTACAGGTGTTTTAGACCAGTATATTAGTGTTTTTGTGGAATATAGAAAATGGTTTTAATTTAATATATGACTTTGCTCTAAATATGGAGAAGGTTTAGATAGATAAAATCCCTGTATGTAATCAATACCTAAAAACCTAAGAGTTATAAAATCTTTTTCGTTTTCTACTTTTTCTGCTATTGTTTTTATATTTTTTTGTTTACTTATATGGATTATGCCCTCTAATATAATCTGTTTGTCTCTATCTTTATGTATTCTCTTTATAAGAGAACCATCTATTTTTATGTAGTCTATATCAAAATACTTTATATAAGAAAATGTAGAATATCCAGCACCAAAATCATCAAGAGCAAAGCTTATCTTATTGCCTTTTGCAAAAGATACAAATTTTTTAACTGTATCTACGTCTATAATTGCTTCTTCTTCTGTTATCTCAAACACAATGTTTTTTGGGTTTATATTGTACTGTTTTGTAAGTTCCATAAACTTATCTATATTTTTTAGATTGCATATATATGTTTTTGATAGATTTATAAATATTTTTTTATTTTCTATATGTTTTTCTGATAAAATCTCAAAGGCTTTCTTTTGAACTATAAAATCTAATTTTTCTGATAATCCAAATTTTATTATATCTTTTATGAATTTTTCAGCTGGTATATATCCAGTTTCAGCCTTTATTCTAGCAAGTACTTCATAACCAATTACTTCTTTATTTTCGGCTGAATGTATTGGCTGGAAAAAAGGTATTATATTTTCTTCTGTTAAAGCTTCTTCTAAATCTTTTCTTCCTTTAAACTCTTTTACAAAAAGCATGTCTAGGCTGTTTTTGTCTAGAGAAATAACCTGGTCTTTTCCTTCTCTTTTAGCCTTGTATAATGATATATCTGCAGCTCTTATAAGTTCATAAAGGTCAGTTCCATGTTCATTTAAACTAGCAACACCAAAACTTGCTGTAATATTTATAACATATTCATCTATTTCTAATTCTTTTGACTTAAGTTCTTCCTGAAAATTTCTTGCTAATATAACTGCATCTTCAAGGTTTATTCCAGGTAATAAAATAATAAATTCTTCACCACCCAGTCTTCCAATAATACCTTTTTTGTTGAAAAAACTTTTTAGCATAGATGTAAGTTTTTTTAAAACTTCATCACCTACAAGATGTCCATAAGTATCATTTATGCTTTTAAAATCATCTAAATCCAAGATAATAAGACTAAAGTCTTCTTTATTTTCTATAGCTTCTTTCAGCAGATTTTCTCCTTTTTTTATTACTGCTCTTCTGTTTAAAACTCTTGTTAATCCATCATAATTGGCAAGATGGATAAGGTATATACTATATATAAGGTGAGATAATACAATGTTTATATATTTTAGGTCTCTATCACTTATTTCTATTCTTGATAATAAGGCATACTGAATAGTTATTGCATTTTCAACATCTTTTTTATAGATAAGTATATACTTACCTTTTTCTTTCCAGATTTTTAGCTCATTTGAGTTGGTTTTATTGAGTAAATTTTTTATCATTTCTTCATCTAATTTATTTTTTTTGAATTTATCAGAAAATACACCTAATTTCTTGTCGTGTTCATTATATGCATCTATATATACAACATTTCCGATAACATATTTGAATATGTTTTCTAAGCTGTTTATAACAAACTGAGTAAATTTCTCTATATCGTTTGTTTTTGATATCATTTTGGTTGTTGTTTCCATTACTAAATCCATCTGGTTCTGATACTTTAATATAGAAAGTCTCATTTCTTCCATTAACAAAGCTAATTTTCCAAATTCATCTTTTATATCTTCTTCTAGTGAAAAATCAACTTTGTCTATCCCCTGTATTTTTGCTTTTAATACTTTTTCTTTTAAAAGATTTATCGGATATAGAATAATTCTATTTGTAAGCTTTAGGAATATATATCCAACAGTAATAAATACTGCAAAGAACAAAGTTCCTTCTAGTAAATTTCTTACAAATATACCTTTTAATACTTGAAATTTATTTATACACCCAGAAACTCCTATATTACTGTTTTTTATTTTGTAAAAGGAACATATGTAATTTTCTTTAGCCTTTGGAACACCAAGATAAAACTCAGGTGAATAAAGTGAAATCATACCTTTTTTTGGGTCTAAAATATCCTTTATTAAACTTTTTTTCACTGAAACTATAAAATTTTTTTTAACTTTTATTAAAAATGACTGTTCGTTCTTACAGTACTGGAAATCATAGATATCTATATCACATTCTGGGAAGAGTCCATATTTTTTTCCTTTAAAATAAACTCCAGTAATATACTTTAGCTTTAGCAGTTTTTTTAGGTTTTCTTCAGTATAGTATATTGTAGCCAAAGTAGTTTTTAACTTTTGAAGTCTTTTTTCTATCAAAGATGCTCTTATTTTTGTCGCATTATATAGCCCAATATCCATTAGATTTTCTTCTTTTTTAAACTGATAAAATACAAAAAGAGTTTCACTAACAGAAAATGCTATAAGAAAGATAATAGAAAAGAAAAATAGAACTTTACTGCTGTAATTTTTTAATCCAATCTTTTCAAGAAAAGAGTATATTTTTTTTACCATAAAAAAAAGTAAACCCAGTTTTTTATAAACTTTTCGTCAAAGTTTATATTTATATTGAATATATTTAATGTCTTAGTCAATTAACTATTTAAAAGCTGATTTAATATCTTATTTACTAGTTGTGGATTTGCTTTTCCTTTTGTAGCCTTCATTACCTGTCCTACAAAAAATCCCATAAGCTTTGTATTTCCTGCTTTATACTTTTCTACCTCTTTTGGATTGTTTCTTATCACTTCCTCTACAATTTTCTTAATTTCTTCTGGGTCTGTTATTTGTTTTAGACCTTTTTCTTCTACTATTTTTTCTGGTGATTTTCCAGTTTCAAAAACCTCTCCAAAAACTTCTTTAGCTATTTTTGTTGATATAACTTTTTCATCAATGAGTTTTACAAGCTGTGCGATATGTTCTGGTTTTACTGGGCTTTCTGTAATGTCTAATCCTTTTTCGTTTAATCTTCCTAAAAGGTCATTTATTATCCAGTTTGCTATAGCTTTTGGATTTTTTGTATATAGATTTACTGTTTTTTCAAAAAACTCTGCCAGGTCTTTGTCCGCAACTAAAACGCTTGCATCATAATCTGTCAGACCAAACTCTTTAACGTATCTTTTTTCTTTTTCATCTGGAAGTTCCGGCAAGGATTTTCTTATATTTTCTATGTATTCTACAGTAATTCTTACTGGTAGTAAGTCTGGGTCTGGGAAGTATCTATAATCATGGGCTTCTTCTTTTGTTCTCATTGTAAAAGTTTTTCCACTTGATGGGTCAAAAAGTCTTGTTTCCTGTACTATCTGTTCTCCCTTTAACAAGAGCTTTGCCTGTCTTTCTATTTCATATTCTATAGCTTTTTGAACAAACCTAAATGAGTTAAGATTTTTTATCTCTACTTTGGTACCGAGTTTTTCACTTCCTTTTGGTTTTAAGGATATATTTACATCACATCTTAACTGTCCTTTTTCCATATCTGCATCTGAAACACCAATGTATCTCATAATGTTTCTCAGCTTTTCAAGGTAAAGTCTTGCTCCAATCCCAGAGTTTATATCTGGCTCTGTAACAATTTCCATTAATGGTGTTCCTGCTCTATTTAAATCTACATAAGATTTTTTCCCTTTATGGATTGTTTTCCCTGCATCTTCTTCCATATGAAGCCTGTGAATTCTAACTCTATGTGTTTTTCCATCTATCTTTATATCTATATAACCGTCTGTTGCTAAAGGTTTATCGTATTGAGAAATCTGATAGCCTTTTGGTAAATCTGGATAAAAATAGTTTTTTCTTGCAAATATTGATAGTTCATGAACTTTACAATTAAGAGCTAAAGATGCTTTTACAGCATATTCTAAAGCTTTTTTATTTAATACTGGTAAACTTCCAGGTAATGCTAAACATACAGGACATACATTTGTGTTCGGCTCTGCACCAAATTCTACTTTACAACTGCAAAAACATTTGGTTTTAGTACTCATCTGTACATGTGTTTCAAGACCAATAACAACATCAAATTCTTCTTTTACAGATACAGACATTCTGTTTCTCCTTGTTTTACTGTTTAATGTTAAAAATTTTATACCAAATTTTTTCTTGTATGTATTACAAATTTTGTAAGCTCCGGTAAAAATTTAAAAAAATCTTTTTCTAAATTTTCATACTCTTTCTCAAACCATGTACAACATTCACCTATTT
>JALSSG010000237.1 GCA_026984355.1 Hydrogenothermaceae bacterium | reverse complement strand
TCAGGTACTTCTATAGTTTCTTCAAAACTAACAGTTTCTCCACCTGATACATCTGTGTATTCAGAAGGAGAAAAGGTAATATTTAAAGGTTCACATCCTACAGGATTTGCAGTTATGGTAAAGGTAAGTTGTTCTATACCAGATAGTATAGCTGAAACTATATCAGAACTATCACTTTGTATATTAAGTATAGCCCCACCTGTTGCTAGTGCAACAGAATCTAAAGCATTATCTGTACCAGGAGCTTTTAAAAGAATAAGTTTGAAATTATTATTTATTAGATGATTTTCTAAAGTAGGTATATCTAAGCTTCCATATATTTGAATTGGCTCGTCAGTAGATAAAGCTATAACTTTAGTAGCGTCAGTCCTCCATCCTACATTTTGTGGGGGAACATCTCCAAAATCCTCATAATCACCATCATTATTCTCATCCCAACCTGCACCAGTAGCGGCATAAGTAGCCAATACAGAAGGCTCATCAGCTCCGCCAGGTGCATATAGATTATTTAAGGTGTTGAGAAAAGTGTTTTCATCATGTGTTAGGGGTTGAACTAAATGGAATAAAGAACAGTATAAAGGGTCATTAGGTCCTAATACTGGACAATCGTAATCAGTGAATAAACCGATACCAAAATTTGAATCAGGTACAGAGGCTCTAATACCGTTAACTAAGTCTGGTCCTAGTAACTTAATGTTTTGAATATCATCATCATAACTTCCTGAACCATCAATCAATAAAAATAAATCCAATTTTGGAGTAACTTCTGGTACTATAACATCTTTGTTAATAGTGACTGAATTTCCAGGTTCAATAGTATCACTATAGCTTGGCGGGCTAATTGACGTTGTAACAGACCATGCAGAACTAGAAAGACCGATAAGAGCCAATCCTAAAAGAGTTTTTTTTAGTTTCATCTTTAATCCTCCCTAAAAATTTATTTTTTAATCTCTTTTCTATATCAAAAAACATGCCAAACTTTTATTTAGTTATAAATCACTTATTTGATACATTTTAAAAATATCGATTAATATCAAAAGTGTAAAAATCTCTTACAAGATAAAATACTATTTTTAAAAATTAATTAAATATGAATATCTTATGGAAAAAATAGCAGTGTAATATTTATTTACACATTGTGTACAGTTTATTTTACAGTGTAATATATAAAAACTATGATGTCTGGAAGAGTTTTAATAATATTAATATTTTTATTAATAGGTTTTTCCTTTGCAGAAAATATAACAGAAAAACCTTTTATTAAAGAACATATTCATCATACACATGAAATAAATCTAACAAATACAGCGGTTTATCAACAAATAGAAAACTATGGAGCTTTCTATAATATAACAAACATTTTTTTCACTTATCATTTTTCTCAAAAAAATCATATCTTTATCAGCATGTCTATAGCTCTTGGTAATGGTATAGTTTCACATGCCCAATATCTTGGATTTTCAGTTCAGCCAACAGGAGCAAACCTTGAAGATTATATAGAAAATATAAATAACACTGGCAGAAAACATATAACAGAGGTATGGTATCACTATATTGATAGTAAATTGGATTTAGTTGCAGGTATTATTGATAGTGCTTCATTTATAGATGAGAATGAATTTGCCAATGATGAAAATATACAGTTTTTAAATAATGCATTTGTAAACAATCCTATAGCTCCTATGCCCTCATTTAATCCTGGGATTTATATTAAATACTCCCAGAAAAATATAGAATATAAATTTTTGTATATGGAAAACAAACCGGACAAAGGTAATTTTTCTGCTTTTGAGTTTGTTTATAGTAAAGATAGTATTAATATAAGACCATATCTATATAATGTATTTGGAAAGGAAAAAGATTCAGGATTTGGGTTGTCGGTAGATTATACAAATAAAGATTTTGGTTATTTTCTAAGGATAGGTATTCCTTTTTATAATCAAAATAGCTTTTTTAGTCTTGGTATACAGCAATCGAACTTATCTAAATATGATAGTTTAGGATTTGCTTTAGGGTTTTTAAACAAGGATAAAAATATCTACATTAGTGAAGTTTATTATAATAGAGATTTATCAAATGTTTTTTCTATAACCTTTGATTTACAGTATATGAAAGAATATAAAGAAGATTTTATAAGTGGTTTTAGATTGTATATTAGCTATTAGTAATACCATCTTAAAATTCAACAGGAAAATATCAATTATATCTATTCTAATAAATATCTTTTCATTTTAAACTTAAGTGATTTGAATAACTTACGAATATTACATAAACAAAAATAATAATTAAGGAGAGAAAGGATGAAAAAACTATTTATTGGAACTTTTTCTATATTTATTCTTATGTTTCCTGTTTTAGCTGAAGAATTAAAGTGTAGCAAAGCAATACAAAAATATAAGGATAAATTAGATATTGTAGAAAAAGCTGGAAAAATAAATTTTTATGAAAAAAATGGTTATATAAATCTTTACACAAAGTATGTTCCTTATGAAAATTACAATAGAGAAACTTTAAATTTTTTAAAAGAGTGTATGTACGAAGTTTTTTCAAAAATAAATTGTGAAGGTCAAAAAAAACTAAAAAAAGTAGTTATTAAAGATAAAAGCAAATTATTTTCTGATATGTTTAAGTTAAAAACTGTAGCTATATGTGAATACAAATTTGCCAAAGAAAGATAAGGTCTATAACCTTTATTTTCTCTTCTCTTTTCTTCCCTATTTTTTCCCTTATCTTTAAGTTAAAATAATTTTAAAATTTCATAAAAAAGGTATATATCATGAAGATTGTAGATTTAAGAGGTAAAACATTTGAAAGTAGTGAAGAGATAAAATTTCTTATTAAAAGAGGAGAGATAGAGACTGATAAATATGAAGATATTGTTAAAGAAATACTTTATGAAGTTAAACAAAAAGGTGATGAAGCTGTAATTTACTATACAGAAAAATTTGATAAAGTAAAACTTACAAAAGAACAGTTAGAAATACCTTTTCAAGAACTTGAAAAAGCATATGAAGATATAGAAGATGAGCTTAAGTGGTCTTTAGAAGTGGCTATAGAGAGAGTTAGGGAATTTCATGAAGCTCAAAAAGAAAACTCATACTTTAAAGAAGAAGAAGGAATAGTAATAGGTCAGAAAGTACAGCCTTTAGAAAGGGTTGGTTTATATGTTCCTGGAGGAAAGGCAGCTTATCCTTCTACAGTTATCATGAATGCTATTCCTGCCCAAGTTGCAGGTGTAAAGGATATTGTAATGGTATCTCCAAATCCAAATAAATATACACTTGCAGCTGCATTTTTGTGTGGAATTGAAACGGTTTATAGAATAGGAGGAGCACAGGCTGTAGGTGCTTTAGCTTATGGAACAGAAACTATAAAAAAGGTTGATAAAATTGTAGGTCCTGGAAATATATATGTAGCTTTAGCTAAAAAAAATGTTTATGGCTATGTAGATATAGATTCTATAGCAGGGCCTTCAGAAATACTTGTCATAGCAGATGAAACAGCAAAACCTGAATGGATTGCTGCTGATTTATTATCACAGGCTGAACATGATGAACTTGCTGCATCTATACTTATTACAGATTCTGAGTATATAGCATACAAAGTTAAAGAAATTTTATATCAACAGATGCTAAAAGATTTTTCAAGAGAATCAATAGCAAGAAAATCACTTGATAAGTATGGCCATGCTTTTATAGTTGAAGATATTGAAAGAGCCTGTCAGTTATCAAATAAGATAGCCCCAGAACACCTTGAGATTATAACAAAACAGCCATTTGATTATCTTCCTGCTATAAAAAATGCTGGAGCAATATTTTTAGGAGAATACGCTACAGAACCTTTAGGTGATTATATTTTAGGCCCAAATCATGTTTTACCTACAGGAGGTGCTGCGAGATTTTCCTCACCTTTAGGTGTTTATGATTTTGTTAAAAGAAGCTCAGTTATTTATGTTAATAAGACAGGTTTTGAAAAAGTTTCAAAACATGCAAAGAATATAGCTCAGGCTGAAGGTTTAGACGCCCACAAACTTGCCGTAGAAATTAGAGAAGACTAAAAATTTTGGCAAATTTTTTGATTAGTTAACCATTTTAGTGTAATATATGAAAGATTAAAACCTGGAGGTGTTTAATGAAACTACCAGCCAAGCTGGTGGAAAGAACAGTAGATAGAATAGTAAAAGAGTTAGTAGATAAAGAAATATTGATTGTTGATGATGTAAGTAAATTTAGGCATGATGTTAGTGAAATAATACTAGGAGCTATAAAAGAGGAAAAGGAATTAGAAGAAGAGGCAGAAAGACTTGTAGAAGAACATTTACACCTTGTAAAAGATGAAGATATAGGTTATAGGACTGCTGTAAGGAAAGTTAAAGAAAGGCTTGCTGAAGAAAGAAATATTCATCTTGACCCTGTAGAAAGAATGAATCAAGTAGCTCATAGAATAAAAAAGTATATCGAAACAGAACCTTCAGTAGATTATAGAGAGCATCCAAATAAGATAAGAAGAAGAGTGTTTGAAATCTTAAAAGATATAGTTAGAGAAGAAAAGGAAATAGACAAAGAGGTTAGACAGCGGATAAAATCCTACTCACGAAAAATAGTGGAAGGTACACCAGAGTGGAGAATTCTATATCAAAGAATATATGAAGATGCCCTGAAAAAAAGAGGTTTAATGTAATAAAACCAAAATCATAGAATTTCTGCATAACCTCTCATAAAATCTTCTTAAAATAAAATCAGGAGAAAACCAGAAAATGAAAGTAATAATCATAGATGAAAATATGATACTAAGTTCAAAGCTTAGAAATCAGGCAAGGAATAAAGGGTTTGAAGCTAAAGTTATATCATTTACAAAACCAGATACAATAGAAAAGATAAAGGAGTTTAATCCTGACTATATATTTATAAATCTTGAATCAAGGGTAAATAACCCTTTACAGTTATGTAAGGATTTAAAAGAAAATGGTTTTAAGATTATAGGTTATTGTGGTCATACAAAAGTAGATTTGGCAAGAAGTGCTAAGGAAGTAGGTGTTGATTTTGTAGCTACAAATAGTTCTGTAATATCTCATTTTGATGAAATACTAAATGGAGTATAGAAACTTTGAATATGGCAAAAAGATGGACAGAGCCAGAAATATTAAAGTGTATTATAAAAAATACTCCTCTTGTATCAATAGATTTGCTTATTAAAAATAAAGATGGAAAATTCCTTGTAGGAAAAAGGATTAACAGACCAGCTAAGGGATTTTATTTTGTTCCGGGAGGAAGAATATTAAAAAATGAAACTCTTGATGAAGCATTTAAGAATATATCACAGAATGAACTTGGTACTATATTAGAAAGGAAAGATGCAAAGTTTATAGGTATATATGAACACATATATGATGATAACTTTTTTGGTAATGAGTTTGGTACTCATTATATAGTTCTTGCTCACTTTATTAAGATAGATTTTGATTTGAGTCTTCCATATAATCAGCATGAAGATTATTTATGGTTATTTCCAGATGAAATTTTAAATAGACCTGATGTTCATATATATACAAAAAATTATTTTAAGGACTTAAGATGGCTTTAAATGAAAGTTTACTAAAATTGCATAAATGTATACAAACTTTAAAAAGTGAAGATTCTAAAGAAAACATATCTTATGAGTTATCAAACAGCTTAGAATATTTGAAAGATACAATTAGGGATTTTTTAAAACAATGGGAAGACATTGACTGTAATGATTTAAATGAATGTTTAAATAAGCTTTTTGAGGAAGGATATTTGCAGGTGATTGATAGGGAAAATATCCAAAATATGATAAATATATTAAACGAAAAAGACGCAGATTTTGAAAAAATATTAAGCTTATATATAAACTCTATTGAAAATATATTTGAAACTATCTATTTTGAGTATAGATTTGGATAGATAGGATAAAGATGAAGGTTTATTCTGGTTTAGCAGGAATACCTGTAGTAAAGTCATCTATCAGCTATATAGATGGACAGAAGGGAATTTTAGAATATAGGGGTATTCCTATACATGAGCTTGTAGAAAATTCTAATTTTTTAGAAGTTTCGTATCTTCTTATATTTGGTAAACTTCCGTCAAAAAAAGAGTATAAAAAGTTTGTAGATGATATAAAAGAAAGTTTATTTTTAGATGAAGCTATAATTAATTTTTTAAAAGATATTCCTTCTGATACTCACCCTATGAAAGTTCTTCAATCTATAGTACCAATTTTAGCTACTTTTGATAAAAATAAAGATGTTTTAGATGAAAAACACCATTACTCAGCCGCTGTCAATCTTCTTGGAAAAGTTCCTACTATAATAGCAAACTGGAAAAGAATTTCTGAGGGAAATCCTCCTGTTTATCCAGACAAATCTCTTAGTTATGCAGAAAATTTTCTTTTTATGTTAACTAATAGTCTACCTGATAAAAAAATTGCAGATATGTTTGATAAATGTCTCATTCTCCATGCAGAGCATACAATAAATGTTTCTACTTTTACAGCTATAGTTGTTGTATCTACTCTTGCTGACTTTTACTCTGCCGTTTCTTCTGCTGTAGGCTCTTTATCAGGAAGACTTCATGGTGGGGCTAATGAAAGAGTTTTTTATATGTTAAATGAAATAGAAGATGAAAGTAAAATTGAGGATTTTATTAGAGAAATGTTAAATAAAAAAGAACGTATTATGGGTTTTGGGCATAGAATATATAAAACATATGACCCAAGGGCAAAGATTATAAAACAGTTTTTAAATGAAATATCTAAAATCAAAGGTGTTTCTAATCTTTATAAAAAAGCGTTAAAATTTGAGGAGATAGGTCTTAAATATCTAAAAGAAAAACATATATATCCTAATATAGATTTTTTCACTGCTGTTTTTTATAACTACTTAGGAATTCCACCACAGTTTTACACCTGTATTTTTGCTATGGCTCGTATATCTGGATGGATAGCCCATTGTAAAGAATACCTCAAAGACAACAAACTATTTAGACCTACTCAGATTTATGACGGTGGACATAATATTCATTATGTTCCTTTTGAGAAAAGATAAACTTAAACTAATATACATAAATTCCCTGTTCTTCAAGAAGTTCTTTCATCTGTTTTGCTATGTTCTGTATCTCCCACTGAGCATGTGGGTCTGTTCTTTTAATTATAAAATCAACAATCCAGTTTAAAGTAGAAGAAACTACTATCGTTGTTTTTCTCCCATGAGGAAGAATAAATCTGCCATCTTCTCTTTTTACTTTTCCTACGTAAACAGAGAACTCATAGATAACATCACATAATTCATCTGTAGCTATAAACAGCTCTTGAAGTGATATCCTTTCTTTATTAGAAAAATCTTCTATGAAATTTTCTATTCTTTTTAAAGCATTTTCTTTTAGAGCTTCTTTTATCTGGGCATTTTTAATATGCTTTTTTAAGCTTTTTACTATCTCAATGATATTGTTAACAGTTTCGTTTGAAGAAATATCGGTGCTGTTTTCCTTTATAGAAGGAGGAATTATTATTTTATTTTCATCTTCTTTTACATATCTTTGGCTTCTTTGTGAAAAATTTAATGTA
>JALSSG010000236.1 GCA_026984355.1 Hydrogenothermaceae bacterium | reverse complement strand
AATAAAATTTTAGTTGAGGGATATGTTAGATATACAGGTGTGTATGATGTTAATAAATATTCTTCTTTAGAAAGGCTTATAAAAGCTGTAGGTATATACCCTGATACAAATCTTTTTTATGGTGAAATTACAAGAATAAAAGAAGATGGGTCTTTTGATTATTTGACTTTTAAACCTATTGATATTTTACAGGGTAAACTGGATATAGATTTAAAATCCCAGGATACAGTGAAGTTTTATAAATTTGGCGATATAAAATCTATAAACTTTAATAAGTTTAAGGATGTAGTGCTTATCTCTGGAAATGTTAAGTATCCTGGTGCATATGCTTTTAAAAAGGGACTTATGCTTTCACAGGTACTGACTTCTAATCAATTGTTGATAGATACAGATTTACAATATGGAGAGATTTTTCGAAAAACATACCCAGATTTGAAATATAAAATAATTCCATTTGTCCCAGGAGATGTTTTACAAGGAAAATCAGACATAAAATTAGAGCCTATGGACGAAATAAGATTATTTTCTAAATGGTTATATAAACCTATAGAGGTTAGTGGAGAAGTATATGAAACAAAGCTTGTTCCTTACTATGAGGGAATTACACTTTTAGATGTTTTAAGGAATGTTAAATTTAAAGATAAGGTAAGAAAACTCAAGGCTATTGTATATGAAACTAAGAAAACTGAAGAAATATCATTACAAACTATAAACAAAGATAAAAAAATTGAAAAGATTAAGCAGTCTGTGTACTTATATGATCTTTTAATAAAAGGAGATGAGAAAGCAAATATTAAATTAACTCCAGGAACAAAGATAGTTATTAAACGTACAAAAGAAACAGAAAAGGATAAAGTAGTTCAAATTTTAGGAGAAGTGAAAAAGCCAGGTATATATAGATATAAATCAGGAATGAGGCTATATGACTTAATTAAATTAGCTGGAGGATATACAGAAGATGCATATCCAAAAGCTCTTATTTTTATAAGACAAAGTGCTAAAAAACTTCAAAAGGAACAGTTAGAAGCTTCTTTGCTAGCTATGGAAGAAACTATTGCTCAAAGTGAGGAAGGTTTTACTGCAGCAGGAACTTCTTCACAGGAACAACAGCTTATAAAGATTACTCTTGAGAAGCAAAAAAGACTATTTTCTATTTTAAAAAGAAAAGCTGAAATAGGACTTGGAAGAATTGCTTTAGATATTCCAAATGACCTTGAGAAACTAAAAGACTCTGATGATAATATCTTGCTTCAAGATGGAGACTTTATTTATATACCTTCAAAACCAAATTATGTTCTTGTTCTTGGAGGTGTATATAATCAAATATCTCTACCGTATAAAAAAGATTGGAAAGTTATAGATTATCTTCAAGAAGTAGGTGGATTAAAAGATAATGCTAAGGAGTCAGACCTGTTTATAATAAAAGCTAATGGTAGAGTTATATCAAAGAAAAATACAGGTAGTACTTTTTCTTTCGTTAGATGGAAAAAGGATAAGCTAGTTTTTGGAGAAGATTTTTACGATATAAAGCTTGAACAGGGAGATACTATAGTTGTACCTACAGAAGTTAAGGTACCAATTTTATGGCGTCCACTT
>JALSSG010000235.1 GCA_026984355.1 Hydrogenothermaceae bacterium | reverse complement strand
AAGATAGAAAGTACAGATGACCCTCTTGAGAAGCTGAAAAATTTTTTAAAACAATTTAAACCTGTGAACCTACCAGATTTGCCTCCATTTTGGGGTGGGCTTGTAGGTTATGTAGCTTATGATATTGTTCATTTTTATGAACCAGTTCCAGATGAAAAACCTGATGTATTACAGCTTCCAGATATTTACTTTTTTTTAAGTGATGAAGTTATAGCCTTTGATAATATAAACAACAAAATAAAAATAATCGTTTCTGCTGTTATAAAAAATGACAATATAAAGCAAGCATATAAAGAAGCTCTGCAAAAAATAAACTCTATAGAGCAAAAATTATATTCTCAAAAAGAACTTCCAAGAATATCTTTAGAAGACATAAAAAAGGTAGATATATCCTCATGGAAGTCAAACTTTAAAAAGGAAGATTTTTTAAAGGCTGTTTTAAAAGCTAAAGATTATATAACAGAGGGAGATATTATACAGGTTGTTCTATCACAGAGATTTTCAAAAAAATTAAAAACACATCCGGTAAATATATATAGAGCTATAAGAGCTATAAACCCATCTCCATATCTTTTTTATTTAGATTTTGGGGAAATAAAACTTATAGGTTCATCACCAGAAATTTTAGTTACTGTAAAAGATGGAAAAATACTTACAAAACCTATAGCTGGAACGAGGCCAAGAGGAAAAACATTAAAAGAAGATGAAAATCTTATGAAAGACCTTTTAAGTGATGAAAAAGAAAAAGCAGAACATCTTATGTTAGTAGACCTTGCAAGAAATGATGTAGGTAGAGTAGCAAAAATCGGAAGTGTAAAAGTTGACAGATTTATGTATATAGAAAAATATTCTCACGTCATGCATATAGTTTCTGATGTTTCTGGAGATATGAGAGAAGATTTACACCCTGTAGATGTTTTAAAATCTGTATTTCCTGTAGGAACAGTAAGTGGAGCACCAAAGGTTAGAGCTATGCAGATAATTGAAGAGTTAGAGCCGGACAAAAGAGGAGTTTATGCAGGAGCTGTAGGTTATATATCTTTTAATGGAAACTTAGATACTGCAATAGCAATAAGAACTGCTGTAGTTCGTGATGATGAAATACATATACAGGCAGGAGCAGGTATAGTAGCTGATTCAATACCAGAAAAAGAGTATGAAGAAACTTTAAATAAAGCAAAAGCTATGATAAAAGCTGTAGAGATGGCAGAAAAAACAGATTAAAAGGAGAAGAACATTGGTGTGGTTTACAGAATATTGGACACAAAATGTAGGTATAACAATTAAAGCAAAAGAGATAAAAAGAATAAAGTCAAAATATCAAGAAATACTTGTACTGGATACATATGAATTTGGAAAAGTTCTTGTCCTTGATGGACTTATACAAACAACAGAAAAAGATGAGTTTATGTATCATGAGATGCTTGTTCATCCAGCTCTTGTGTCCCATCCAAATCCTGAAAGAGTTTTAATTATTGGAGGAGGAGATGGAGGAAGTGTAAAAGAGGCTTTAAAACATAAATCTGTAAAGGAAGTTCATCTTTGCGAAATAGATGAAGAAGTCATTATAACTTCAGAAAAGTACTTTCCTGAAATTTCATCTAAGTTAAGAGACCCAAAGGTAAAAATATTTATAGAAGATGGAAACAAGTTCTTAGATGAAGAAGAAAGCAAAAACTACTATGATGTAATCATTATAGACTCTTCAGACCCAGTAAGTGAATCTGAAGTCTTATTTCAGGAACAGTTCTATAAAAAAGTAAGAAATTCTTTAAGAGAAAATGGGATAATGATAGCCCAAACAGAATCACCAATTCTTCAACAGGAGTATTTTAAAAAGGCAGTAAAAAATATAAAAAAAGTTTTCAAGTATACACAGGTTTATGTAGGTAGTGTACCATCTTATCCATCTGGTACATGGAGTTATACAATAGCTTCAGATTATATAGATTTCTTAAAAATAAAACCTGATTTATCAAAGTTTGAAAATTTGAATACAAAATATTTTTCTGATAAACTTTATAGCTGTTTGTTCAGTATTCCAGAATTTGTCAAAAAACTAATCAGCGAGGTGTAGTAAATGATAGAGATTATTGAAAAAATTGCAAAAGAAGCATCAGAAAAGACAAATATAAAACTCTATAGAAGAAGTGTAGAAAGAATTTTAGCAGCTTTACAGGTGAGTTCAGACTTTTGGAAAATTGTTGATTATGCAGACCAACCAGTACCTGCAGCATCAGAAATTATAAAACTTCTTATCAGGGAAGGGTTTGTAACTATAGAAAATGAAGAGCTTTATTTAACAGAGAAAGGTTTAGAGCTAATTAAGGAATTAGGAATCCCTCCTTATGTGGATTATACTTGTCAGGCTTGTGAAGGAAGAGGAATTCCTTTCTATGCTAACAAAGACTGGTATAGAACATTCCTTCAACTCACAAAAGATAGACCAAAAGCAATACAGGAGTTTGACCAGGGAAGTGTGACACCAGAAACAACAATATCAAGAGTTCTTTTCCTTGATTCAAGAGAAGATTTAAGAGATAGAGATATACTTGTAATGGGTGCAGAAGATGACCTTACAGGGCTTGCTGTCGCTTTAACAGGACTTCCAAGAAGAGTTTTAATTCTTGATATAGACGAAAGAGCTATAGAGTTTGATAACAAAATATTTAAAGAGCTTGGTATAACCAATGCAGAAGCAAAAGTTTTTGACCTTAGAAATCCTTTTCCAGATGAATGGATTGGAGCATTTGATGTGTTTATAACTGACCCTCCAGAAACAGTAAAAGCATTTAAAGCATTTATAGCAAGAGGTATAGCTGCTCTAAAAGGTGAAGGTTCAGCTGGATACTTTGGTTTAACTCTTAGAGATTCTTCTATTAATAGATGGCAGCAGTTTCAAAGAGCTCTTTTAAATGATTATGGAATGGTTATAACAGATATAATTCAAGACTTTAATGCATATATGAACTGGGAGTATCACGAGCAAACAAGAGCGGCACAAATTGCTCCTGTAAAAAAATCTCCTACAGATATATGGTATAGGTCTGCATGGTACAGAATAGAGGCTCTTCCAGGTTTTAAAGGAGAAAATGAACAGATAAAAGATGAAGTATTTAGAGAGCTTTATTTAGATGAGGAAGGTTCTACAACATAAAACCTCTTGAAAAATTTTTCTGTGTTTGTTATATTATTTATCTGATTGCTCCGGAGTAGCTCAGCTGGCAGAGCAGGCGGCTGTTAACCGCCGGGTCGGGGGTTCGAATCCCTCCTCCGGAGCCATTTATTTATCCTTTCTCCTTTCCTATATATTTAATCACATTAACATCTTCCATAGTTATCAGGCCATTTTTTATTAAATTTTCAATTTTTGGAAGAACTTTTTCAATTTTTTCTTTATAATCTACAACTTCTATGATAACTGGTAAATCTTCAGATAAAGAAAGTATAGAAACTTCATGTATTCTAGAAGAAGCTCCAAAGCCAAGAATTCCTCTAATTACTGTAGCACCAGCTATATTATTTTCTTTTAAAATTTCTACAATTCTTTTATAAAGAGGTTTCTTTGTTTCAGGGTCTTTGTCTTTTTCGCCTATAAATATTCGTAGTAGTACTGCTTTTCCCTTTATCTTCATTTTTCCTCCTTATTTATATATTACATATGTTAATGATATACAGTTATTAATTGAAATCTATTATTTATGATATAAATTAATGAGGCTAAAAATTACTATAACAGGAAACAAAGATGAAGTTCATAGATAAAGCAAAAATTTTTGTAAAAGGTGGAGATGGTGGAAGAGGTTGTGTAGCTTTTCGTAGAGAAAAGTTTGTTCCTTTTGGTGGACCTGCTGGAGGTAATGGGGGAAAAGGTGGAAATGTTATAATTCAAGCAGATGAAAGACTTCAGACATTAATGGATTATAAGTATAAAAGACATTATAAGGCAAAAAATGGACAACCAGGTTCAGGTTCAAATAAACATGGAAAATCAGCAGAGGATTTGATTTTAAAGGTTCCTGTTGGAACAGTTATAAAAGATGCTAATACAGGAGAAATAATAGCTGACCTGACAAAGCATGGTCAATCTGTTATTGTAGCAAAAGGTGGTAAAGGTGGTAGAGGAAATGCAGCTTTTAAATCTCCAACCAATCAAACACCGGACTTTGCTGAGGAAGGAGAAAAAGGCGAAGAAAAATGGATAGAACTTGAATTAAAACTTCTCGCAGATGTAGGTATTATAGGATTTCCTAATGCTGGTAAATCTACTTTAATTTCTACCTTATCTCATGCAAAACCAAAGATAGCTGATTATCCTTTTACAACCCTTACTCCAGTTTTAGGTGTATTACAGTTAGATATTGGGGACTCTATTACTTTAGCAGATATACCGGGACTTATAGAAGGAGCATCACAGGGAGCTGGCTTAGGACACGAATTTTTAAGACATATAGAAAGAACAAAATTTCTCATCCATATGATAGACATTTCAGATTTTACAGATAAAGACCCTATAGAAGCATTTAATCTTATCAATAAAGAACTATCAAATTACTCTCCAAAACTTTTAGAGAAACCTCAAATTGTTGTAGGGAATAAAATAGATATTCTTTCTGATAAATCTCTTATAAAGAAACTAAAAGATTATTTTAGTGAAAAAGGTTATCCGTTTATTCCTGTATCTTTGGCTACAAAAGAAGGTGTTGATGAACTTATAAATAAGATAAAGCAAATAAATGAAGCAATAAAAAGCAAAGAACAGTTATCCACCAAATCTTAATCTGGTTGCAAGGTATATAATAGCAATACCAATAATTAAATTTAAAACACCAACAATCCTTGTTATTTTTCTTAATTTCTCGCTTTCATGAGATTTTTCTCCAAGGTAAAAATCATGAATCAAAGCAAGCAAAAATGTTATTAAAAATAAAAGTACCTTATGCTGTAAGGTGAAAGTATAGTTATTTGAAGGGCTGATTAATTCATGAATAGAAAAACCCATATTTTTCATGTTAATGATACCTGTTATAAATAAAAGTGGAAGACCTATAACAGTTCCTATTCTACTGTATCTTCTTCCAACCTCTTTGTATGCAGTTATACTGTCAGGTAGTTTCCTTATGTAAGGAGATAAGACAAGAACCATAAAGAGCATACCTCCTATCCAGAAGGAAGCAACAATAATGTGAATTGTAAGTACTATTTCTTTCATTATTCTTCCTTATACAAAGTGGTTTGATATAATTGTATTATCTGAATTTGAAAATTTAGCTTTATTAAACATCTTTAAAATATACCAAAAATCTTAATAAGAGGTAAGTTATATGCAACTAAAAGAGTACGTAGAACATATAGCAAAAAATGCAAAAAAATCACAGAGAAAACTTCTTAGATTAAATACTCAAACAAAAAACGATACACTATTAAAAACAGCAGAGCTTTTATTAAAGAGAAAAGATGAGATTATTCAAGAAAACCAAAAAGATTTAAAAGAAGCACAAAGAAAAGGATATTCAAAAGCTTTACTTGATAGACTTGCTCTTAATGATAAAAGGATAGATGGAATGGTAAAAGTTCTAAACGATGTAGCCTCACTACCAGACCCTGTAGGTGAAGTTATTCATATGTGGACAAGACCAAATGGATTAAAGATTGGTCAGATGAGAGTTCCTTTAGGAACTATTTTGATTATATATGAAGCAAGGCCAAATGTTACTATTGAAGCAGCATCTTTATGTATTAAATCTTCAAACGCAGTAATACTAAAGGGAGGAAGTGAAACTATAAATTCAAATAGGATTTTAGTTGATATTATAAAACAGGCAGCAAGAGAAACAGGTTTTCCACAAGATGCTATTCAATTTGTAGACACAACAGATAGAGAAGCGGTAAATCTTTTACTAAAGCTTGATAAATATATAGATGTAGCTATACCAAGAGGAGGAGAAGGACTAATTAAAGCAGTAGCAGAAAATGCAAGAATGCCTGTTATTAAGCATTACAAAGGAGTTTGTAATCTGTATATTGACAGTGAAGCTGATATGGAAAAGGCTCTTAATATAGCCTATAATGCAAAAGTTCAAAGACCATCAGTATGTAATGCTATAGAAAATCTAGTAGTTCATTCTCAAATAGCTAAAGATTTCCTTCCAAAAATAGCATATTATTATGGAAAAGCGGGAGTTGAAATGAGATGTGATGAAAGAAGCCTTCAAATATTACAAAACGACCCAGAAGCTCACGATGTAGAAATTGTTCCAGCAAAAGAAGAAGATTATTATGAAGAGTTCTTAGACCTTATAATAGCTGTAAAAGTTGTTGATAGTCTTGATGAAGCTATAGAGTTTATTAACAGGTATGGTTCTGGACATTCAGATTCTATAATTACTGAAAATTATACTAAAGGTATGAGATTTATAAATGAGGTTGATAGTGCCGCAGTTTATATAAATGCTTCAACCAGATTTACAGATGGAAACGAATTCGGTCTTGGTGCAGAAATGGGAATATCTACTGATAAGATACATGTAAGAGGTCCTATGGGACTAAAAGACCTTACAATTCCAAAATATATAGTATTTGGAAATGGACAGATAAGAGATAACTTTGGTATTCCAAAAGAAGAAGAAGTAGTAGAGATAGATAAAACTGCATGTGAAAGAAGGTGAAAAATGAAAACTATACTTGATTTTATAGAAGCAAAGAAGAATAAAAAAAAGATAACCATGATATCAACTTACGACTATTGGTCTGCAATGCTTTGTGAAAAAGCTGGTATTGATTGTATATTAGTAGGTGATTCATTAGGGATGGTTATTCAGGGAAAAGAAACTACACTACCAGTAAAATTAGAAGAGATGATATATCATACAAAAGCTGTAAAAAAAGGAGCTCCAAATACATTTATCATTGTGGATATGCCGTTTATGAGTTATCAAGTTAACAAAGATGAAGCTGTGAAAAATGCAGGAAAAATTTTAAAAGAAACTGGGGCAAATGCTGTAAAATTAGAAGGTGGAGAAGAAATTGCAGAAATAGTAGAAAAGATGGTGTCTGTAGGTATACCAGTTATGGGACATTTAGGTCTTACGCCTCAATCTGTCCACGCTCTTGGAGGATATAGAGTACAAGGAAGAACGAAAGAACAGCAAAAGAAAATAATAAAAGACTCTAAAATTTTAGAACAGGCAGGTGTTTTTTCTATTGTATTAGAGGCTGTTCCATCGTATTTAGCAGAAGAGATTACGGAATTTTTAGAGATACCTACAATAGGAATAGGTGCTGGAAACAAAACAGATGGACAAGTTTTAGTTTTACATGACCTTATTGGCATATTTGAAACCACTCCAAAATTTGTAAAAAAGTATATGGAAGCAGGTAAGCTGATAGTTGAATCATTAGAAAAATTCAAGCAGGAAGTTCAGGAAGGAATATTTCCTGATAAAGAACATACATACGAATAATGCCACTGATTACACAAACTTTAGAAGATATTACATCTTTCTTAAAGGAAGGTAAATTAGCAGTAATAAAAACAGACACCCTTTATGGCATAGTAGCAAATGCTCTCGATAAAGAAGCTGTAGAAAAAGTATACA
>JALSSG010000234.1 GCA_026984355.1 Hydrogenothermaceae bacterium | reverse complement strand
ACACTGTTTCACTTTTTCATAAAGGTTATGCTCTTTAAGCCAGTTAAAAATAGGAATTTCAATAGGGTCTTTGTTTTCTTCTTTAGAAGCTAACGCTGCATAAAACATTAAATCCTCTGACTTATAACCATCAACAGTGAAAGGAACTGAAACAGTCATCTGATTTTTTGTCAGTGTCCCTGTTTTATCAGAGCAAAGGACATCAACTCCAGCAAGCTCCTCAATAGCTGCAAGCCTGCTTACAATAACCTGCCGTTTTGCAAGGTATAAGGCTCCTACTGCCATTGTTACTGTTAAAACTGCTGGAAGGGCAACAGGTATAGCAGCAACAGTTAAAACAAGTGAAAATCTAAGGAGTTCTTTCCAGTCAGCACCTCTGTTTAGCTCTATAAGTATCATAAGGGCAACTATTATAAGGGTAAGGACTATCAGGAAATTTCCAACCTTAATAACCATTTCCTGAAAGTGGGAACGCTGTTCTCTTTCAGCCTTTGCAACAAGTTTTACAGTTTTTCCGAAGTAAGTGTTTAATCCTGTTGCCACAGCAACAGCTATCATTTCCCCCTGTTTAACAATTGAGTTAGCATAGGCAACGTCTCCTGATTTTTTTGTAACTGGCAGAGACTCACCTGTAAGGGCAGACTGGTCAACAAGTATAAAATCCCCTTCTATTAGCTTTACGTCAGCAGGGACTATATCCCCAATCTTCAGTTTTATAATATCACCGGGAACGATAAGTCTTGCATCTATTTCCTGCCACTTTCCATCTCTTAAGACAATAGCTTTTCTTGCAAGTTTTTCTTTTAAAACTTTTAATGCAGAAAGGGCTTTATGCTCCTGCCAGAAATCAACGCCAGCATTAACAAAAAGCAAAATCATAATAATTGTAAAGTCTTCCCACTTTTGAACAGACGCTGATAAAATAGCTGCAATCTCAATCATCCATGGAATAGGTCCCCAAAAACGCCTGAAAATCCTATGCCACAGAGGTTCTTCCTTTTCTGGAATTTCATTTTTTCCGTATTTTTTTAATCTTTTTTTTGCTTCTTCAGATGAAAGTCCTTTTTCTTTATCTGTCCCAAGCTCCTTTAATGTTTCCTCAATAGATTTGTCTTTATACTGGTCAATAATAGCCATCTATCCCCTCCAGAATGTTATAAGTTATTTTGACTTTTTGGAATTGATAATAATGAAAATCCCAGCAAGAAAGGCACCGGCAATAGAAACATAACCTAAGTAGTAAAAGATACAAAAAAGAATGTCCTTATCACACATGAAGCCCCTCCTTATTTATATTTGAGATAAAAAGCATTATTGAAATTTAGTTTGTTTGTAATAAAAATATTATGGAAATTAAAAAAATTTTAAAGGGGTAATATATGAAGATTATAGTTAATGGAGAAGAAAAAGAATTCAACAGAGAGCTAACTATAAGTGAGCTGGTAAAAGAATTAGGAATAAAAGTACCTAATTTTGCTGTTGCTGTAGGAATGGATGTTATACCAAAAAGTGAGTACGATACATATAAACTAAAAGAAGGAGACAGAGTAGAAATCGTTCATTTTGTTGGAGGAGGATAGTTCTTATATGGCTAAGTGGATAAAAAGTATCAATGAAATGAAGAGAATTATAAAAAGTTATAAAAAAAATGGGAAAACTATAGGTTTTGTTCCTACAATGGGATACTTACATGAAGGACACATATCCTTAATCCGATGTGCAAAAAAAGAAAATGATATTGTTATAGTAAGTATATTTGTAAATCCTCTTCAGTTTGGAGAAAACGAGGACTTAGATAAATATCCAAGAGACATAAAAAGAGACCTTACAATATGTAATAACGAAGGTGTTAATATAGTCTTTAATCCTTCATATGAGGAGATGTATCCGGAAGATTATAAAACATATGTGGTAGTTGAAGATATTACAGAAGGATTATGTGGGGCATATAGACCTGGCCACTTTAAAGGAGTTACGACAGTTGTAACAAAACTTTTTAATATTGTAAAACCTGATAGAGCATACTTTGGTAAAAAAGATTATCAGCAGTATATAGTAATAAAGCAAATGGTAAAAGATTTAAATATGGATATTGAGGTTATAGGATGTCCTATTGTAAGAGAACATGATGGACTTGCAATGTCCTCAAGAAATAAATATTTATCTTCTGAAGAAAGAAAGTCTGCCGTATCATTAAGTAAAGCTTTATTTCATGCAAAAAATCTCTTTGAGAAAGGAGAAACAAACCCATTAACTATAAAAAAAGAAATAGAAAAAATTATACTAAGCTATCCAAAGGTAAAAAAAATCCAGTATATAGAAATAATAGACCCTAAAACTTTAAAACCTGTATCAAAGTTAAAAAAAGGAGACATAATAGCTCTCGCTGTTTTTGTTGGGGATACCAGACTTATAGATAATATTGAATTATAAAGTTGCATATATGTACTGAAGTTTCTTTAGCTGAAATCTGTATTGATTATAGTTAAATTTAAAAATTTGCTTTTTTTTCGAGTATCTATTTTTTATTTTCCAGATGATAATCATATCTTTCACATCTGTTTCTATATATATAGAATCTGTAATTTTATGATTTTCTCCCAAATCAAACAAAACAGATAGTATCGTATCTAAATCAAAGTTCAGGCTAGTTATATTTAGATGTTTTTTTAGTTCTATCCCATTTATAAAAAGCCTTATATGGTTGTTATTTACGATAATATTTAAAAAATCCATAATGTATTTATCGGAGATATTTATTTAAATTTTAATCACTTAAAAATAAACAATTGAATTTACAGGTACATAAATGTTAATCTTTAAAGTATGAGTAAGAAGTTTCTTTCAATAGAAAATTTAACTTTAATAGGAATAGTTTTTGGAGTATTACTTGGATATTACATACCTGAAATAGCTGTTAGTATCAAATTCCTTGGTGATGCTTTTTTAAATATATTAAAGGCTATAGCTATTCCACTTATATTTGCATCTGTTTTTGTAAGTATAGCCACATTATCATCAATATCAGATTTAAAAAACATTGGTGGAAAAGCTATTGCTTATTACTTTACAACCACTGCCTTAGCAGTTTTAACAGGAATTATAGTTGTTAATATAATAGGATTTGGCAGTGAAAATATAAATCCAAAAACGGTAAATGAGACTGTACACCATAAATTTACTATAAAATCATTTATAGAAAGCCTGGTTCCAGATAATATTTTTAAAAGTTTTACAGAAGGAAAAGTTCTTCAAATAATTATATTTTCTATTTTACTTGCTGTTGCAACATTGTATTTAGAAAAAACAAAAAAACAAACTGTTGTTTTATTCATTGATGGTTTAAATGATGCACTAATAAAAATTGCCAGATGGATTATCACCTTAACACCTATAGGGGTTTTCTCTCTCGTAGCTTACGTTGTGGCTGATAAAGGTCTTGGAACTATTTTATCTTTATGGCATTACGTTGTAGTAGTTGTTATAGGGCTTTTAATTCATGCTGTATTTAATTTAGGCCTGATAGCATATATTTTTGGAAAAATAAATCCGCTCAAGTACTTTTTACAGGTCAGAGAAGCTTTACTGGTTGCATTTTCTACTTCTTCCAGCTCTGCAACATTACCTGTTTCTTTAGAAGTAGCTGAAGAAAAAGCAAAAATTAAGAAAAAAGTTGCTGGGTTTGTTCTCCCCCTTGGTGCTACTATAAATATGGACGGAACTGCTTTATATGAATCTGTTGCAGCGATGTTTGTAGCTCATCTATACGGCATAGACCTTTCTTTAGGTGAACAGATTATAATATTTCTAACAGCTACTTTAGCTGCTGTTGGAGCAGCAGGGATACCAAGTGCTGGTTTGGTTACTATGACTTTAGTGTTTACAGCTGTAGGACTTCCCTTAGAAGGGATAGCTGTTATTTTAGCTGTAGATAGGTTTTTAGATATGCTTAGAACTTCAATCAATGTATGGGGAGATTTAATAGGAGCAAAAATTATAGACAGATTCGTTAAAGAACAATGAGTTATATTGCTGTCTACTATACACATAAAGGACTAAGAAATTATCAGCAAGATTGTATATTTATAAATGGAAACATTATTCAAACTAACTATATGGAATTTCCTAAATTTGAAGTTATAAACTCAAAAACTACTCTTTTTGCTGTGTGTGATGGAATGGGTGGTTTATCACATGGAGAAAAGGCAAGCCTATTTGTATGTGAAAAGCTAAAAGAAAAGCTTTTATCTATAGAATTTTCTAAAAATTGGTTAATAAATACCTTAAACTATATACAAAATAGTTTCTTAAAAACAGATATAAAAAACAGTGGAACAACAATAGCAGGTATACTTTTACAGGAAAGAAAATCAATTGTGTTTAATATAGGCGATAGCAGAGTTTATAAATTATCCAGGAAAGGAATAAAATACATCTCACATGACCATAGTGTTGTTCAAGAACTTGTAGATGAAGGAGCTATAACATATGAAGAAGCTTTTCATCATCCATATAAACATATAGTAACATTTGGGATTGGAGATGTTTTCTTTCCTGAATGGAAAGAAGGGAAAAAACCTTATATAGTAGAAGATATTTTAAAGGAAGATGAGTACTATCTTATCTGTACAGATGGAGTTAGTGATGTATTAAAAGATGAAGATATTTATAAAAGCTTAGCGCCCTCACCTTTTGAGAATGTAAACAATTTTATAGAAAATATAAAAAAACATATGTCTGATAATTTTAGTTTTATAATTGTTTCAATAAAATAATCAACAAGGAGATAAACATGAGAGTATATATACTTGCTTTTATTTTAAGTTTGATTTTTTCATCTTTTAAATCCTTTGCTGTAGAAGGCTATGTGATAACACAACAAATCCAGACCTCAATGATGGGTGGAGGATTAATAAAAAAACAAAAAGTATATATAACAGAAAATTTTCTAATCACTGCTGATGACAATGGAGAGGTTATACAATCTATAGAAAATGGAAAATTTAAAATAATGAGATATGACAAAATATCAAAAAGATATATAGATATGACTAAGATGGCACCAATGATATTTACATCTTTACCTTTTTTCTCATGTACACCTGCTGGATGTGAAATGAGGAAAAACGTTTTTCGTCCTACAGATGAGTATAAAATGTTTGGAAAATATAAGGCAAGAAAAATTTTAACAACAGTAAGTATGTTTGGTATAGCTTCAAATATAGCAAACTGGTACACAAAAGATTATAAAGAATTAGTAGAAGCAGAAAAACTAAGAGCTAAGTTTTTTATCAAAGCAATTTCTGCTATAAAAAAAGAAGGAACAATAAAAGCTTTTAATGTTAACACAGATGAATTAAAAAAATTATTTAACAAAATAACTAACCAGTACGGAGGTCTTATAGCATCTCAATCAAATCTTATGGGTGGAAAAAGTTTTATGAGAGTAATATCAGTAGAAAAAAAAGATATAGACCTATCAGATTTAAGAAATTAAATTAAAGAAAAATAAAGATTTTTTGGAGGGGTATATGAAAAAAATATTATTATCAGATCATGAAATTCCAAAGCAGTGGTACAATGTTTTACCAGATTTACCAAAACCTTTAGAGCCTCCTTTAGACCCAGAAACAAATCAACCTATTAGTCCTGAGAAATTAAAAGCTTTATTTCCAGAAGCCTTAATTGAACAGGAAGTATCAACAGAAAGATGGATAGATATTCCTCCTGAAGTGCTTGATATATATTCTATATGGAGACCTACACCACTGATAAGAGCAATTAACTTAGAAGAATATTTGGACACACCTGCAAAGATTTTTTATAAATATGAAGGTATAAGTCCACCAGGAAGTCATAAACCAAACACTGCAGTAGCACAGGCTTACTATAACGCAAAAGAAGGTATTAAAAGAATCACTACAGAAACTGGAGCTGGACAATGGGGAAGTTCACTTGCATTTGCTACACAGTATTTTGGAATAGAAACAGTTGTATATATGGTAAAAGTAAGTTATCAGCAAAAACCATATAGAAGAGTTCTTATGGAAACATGGGGAGCTAAAGTTATTCCAAGTCCAAGTCCTTATACAGAGGCAGGAAAAAAAATATTAGAACAAGACCCTGAAAATCCAGGTAGCCTTGGAATTGCGATAAGTGAAGCTGTTGAAGATGCTCTAAAAAGAGAAGATACTCATTACTCTCTTGGAAGTGTTTTAAACCATGTACTACTACATCAGACGGTTATAGGACTGGAAGCAAAAAAACAGTTTGCAAAAATAAAACACTATCCAGATATAGTAATAGGTTCAGCAGGTGGAGGAAGTAATTTTGGAGGGCTAGCTCTTCCATTTTTATTAGACAGATTTGCAGGACAAAATGAATGTACAAGATTTATAGCAGTTGAACCAGCTTCATGTCCTTCTTTAACAAAAGGAGAGTATAAATATGATTTTGGAGATACTGTAGGACTGACACCACTTTTAAAAATGCATACTCTTGGGCATGAATTTATTCCACCTTCGATACATGCTGGAGGCCTTAGATATCACGGTATGGCTCCAATAATATCAAACTTATATGAAAATGGTTTTATAGAAGCTGTAGCTGTACCTCAAACATCTGTATTTAAAGCTGCTGTTGATTTTGCAAGAACTGAAGGTATCGTTCCTGCTCCAGAATCAGCACACGCTGTAAAAGTAGCAATAGATGAAGCTCTAAAATGTAGAGAAACTGGAGAACAGAAAGTAATTCTTTTTAACTTAAGTGGACATGGGCTTTTAGATTTATCTGCATATCAGCAATACTTAGAAGGGAAATTAAAAGATTGATAAGTATACTGTTAAATAGTATATATACAGCAACCTGTATAAGCTGTGATTTACTATTTGAATTTAGCTGGCAAAACTGTTTTTGCTCCAGCTGTATAGACAGTATAAAAAAGGAAAACAACCTCATATACTGTAGGTCTTGTGGCAATGGAGTTTATAACTGCCAAAGATGTTTAAATAAAAGATATTTTAAAGATATACAGGTTTTTTGCTCATACAAAGGAGTGGTAAAAGACCTGATATATGAGTACAAATTAAATGGTAAAAAAAGATTGTCGAAAATATTAGCAGAAAAAATAAAAGATGACTTTACAAGATTTATAAAGGAAAAAAATATAGATATGGTTGCTTATGTTCCTGTACACAAATCTGTAGAAAAAGAAAGAGGTTTTAACCATCTAAGGGAAATTCTTAATAACATTATTCCATCATATATGATTTTTGACGGTATAAAAAAAATAAAAAATACTAAACTTCAAACACAACTTACAAAAAAAGAAAGAGAAAAAAATCTTAAAGATGCGTTTACATTAGATAAGCTTCCTAAAGCAGAAAATATAGTTATATTTGACGATGTCCTGACAACAGGGTCAACAATAATGGAAATTTATAAAACCCTAAGAAAAGCAAAATATAACGGAAATATATATGGATATATAATAACTAAATCATGATATAATGATAAATAAAATTTAATAAAAGGAGTAGCAAACTATGAAAATAACTGTTATTGGTGCTGGATATGTTGGCTTAGTAACAGCTGCATGTTTTGCTGAGCTTGGA
>JALSSG010000233.1 GCA_026984355.1 Hydrogenothermaceae bacterium | reverse complement strand
GTTAAAATCATATATTTATCTAAGGTTATCTATAGTGGATAAAATAAATCTAAAATTCAAACAAGTAGACGATACTCCAACATGTAAAAAATGTAATGATATTGGATGGATTTACACAAAAAAAGGCGTCGTAAGATGTTCATGTAAATTAGGAAACTTTGATAAGAACATATACGAAAGAATGAAAATTCCACCAAGGTACAGACACGTAAGTCTTGAAACTTTTCAAATACTAAAAAAATATAACCATCATAAAGTTATTGAAGAAGTAAAAAAATATATACTTTCAAATGACTTTAAACTTGGTAAAGGATTATTCTTCGTTGGAAGTCCCGGTGTTGGGAAAACACACTTAGCTATATCCATACTAAAAGAATTTTATAAAAAAAGAGGGATTGTCGGCCTTTTCTATGATACTAACAGCTTGTTATTTGACCTTAGAGGAACATTTGATGGTTCATCTTCTACAAGAGAACTGCTAGAAGAAGTAGTAAATACTCCTATTTTAGTTTTAGACGATATTGGAGCAGAAAGACTTTCTGACTGGGCAAGAGATATTCTACATTACATAATAACAACAAGATACAATCAACTAAAACCTGTAATAATAACATCAAACATAAACATATCTAATGAAAGTGAAGATATAGAAAATGAAAACAACGAAGAGATAAGCTATAAAAACCAGCAAGAGACAGAAGTTTCATTAAAAGATAGATTAGGACATTCTATAGCCTCAAGGCTAGAAGAAATGTGTAAAATAATAAAAGTTCAGGGTGAAGATATGAGAAAAAGGTCAATGGTACAGAAAATGCTGGAGGAAGCAATTGAGAAAGGCAACAATTAAAAGAGAAACAAAAGAAACACAGATAGAACTCAGTATAAATTTAGATGGAACAGGAAAACACAATATAGACACACCAATTGGATTTTTATCTCATATGTTAGAAAGTTTCTCATACCACTCTATGATAGACCTTGAAGTAGTAGCATCAGGAGATATTCATGTAAGTCATCACCACACAGTAGAAGATGTAGGAATAGTACTTGGTATGGCAGTAAAAGAAGCATTAGGAGATAAAAAAGGTATAAAAAGGTTTGGGTATTCTATCATTCCTATGGACGAAGCCTTATGTATGTGTTCTATAGACCTTTCAGGAAGACCTTTAATTTTTTATGATGATATGGGACTTAGAGGAAAAATAACAGAATTTGATTTCGAACTTATGGGAGAGTTCTTTAAAGGTTTTACTCTTTCAGCTGGAATAACAATGCATCTAAAAGCTCTATCAGGTCATAATCTACATCACATAGCAGAATGTTTAACAAAATCCTTCGCCATAGCCTTGAAAGAAGCCGTTTCTTTAGACCCAAGAAGAACAGAAGCACCTTCTACAAAAGGAGTTTTATAAAGATGAAACCAGAAATGAATAGAAAAAAGAAAATAATTGAAATCCTTGAAAAAAAGGGAGAAGTAACTGTAAAAGAACTAAGTAATATTTTTAACGTTTCTGAAATGACAATATATAGAGATGTGAAAGCTTTAGAAAAAGAAGGATTTATAAAAAGAAAGCATGGTTCAATACTTTTAAATACATCAGATAAT
>JALSSG010000232.1 GCA_026984355.1 Hydrogenothermaceae bacterium | reverse complement strand
GGAAAAATAATAAGTTTATTATCAAATTTTGTTATATAAACCTCTTCTGCATCTACATGATAATTCTTTGGTATCCTTACAGCTAAAGAGTTTCCACTTTTGAATATCTTGGTTTTTTTCATAGCTCTCACCTATTTATAAATGTATCTACAATAGAGTATATACTTTTATTTTAGGATTGCAAATTTTAACTCTTTAATCTCTTCTGCCAAATTGCCGTAATAAAATGGACTTTTCATTTTTATATCTTTAGAAAAAAGATTTTTATTCTAAAAGTTTAACCTAACTCACAAAGGCATTGATACTTAATCAAAATTAAACTATATTTAACAGTAAGAATATTATTTCATACTATGGAGTATTACAATGGCAACCATAAAGAAAACAATATCATTGCCTGAAGAATTATACAAAGAAGCAGAGAGTATATCTAACAACTTCAGTGAGATAGTTAAAGAGGCATTATCAGATTATTTAAAAAGAAAAAAAATAGAAAAGGCTCTATCAACTGCAGGAGTTCTCAAAGATTTTAAAGAAAACAGCATTGAATATGTTAATAGAATGAGAAAAGAAGATTTATCAGTAGAGGAAGAAAGGATTGGCAGATAGATTTATTGTTGATACTGATTTTTGTATAGATTTTTTAAAGGGACAGGAATTTGCAGTATCTCTTATAAAAGATTTACTTTTCAGTGGTAATGCTTCTTTAAGCATATTAACCTACTATGAGCTTTTAAAAGGTGTTTACTCAAAAAAACAGGAAAGGGCAGTTAAAGATTTTGTGGAAGGATTTGAAATAATAAATATAGATAATGATATAGTGGAAATAGGGGCAAAATTCTATAGAGATTATAGAAAAAAAGGCATAACTTTATCTACCATTGATTGTTTAATTATGGCAACAGCAAAAAAGTATAAGTTAAAAATAATTACACGGAACGTAAAACATTATCCAGAAAAAGATTTATTATCTGAGTTTTCTAAAAATATTTTAAAAATTGCAGAATAGATATGAAGCCTTCTAACATTCTCTCACATCCAGATAAATTTTTAGAAACACATGTGTCGCAGGTTTACCAGATTGCTGTAAAGCTTTTTGAAAAAGAGAAAATAGATAACAATGTTTTAAAAGATTTACTGACAATAATAGTTTTTTCCCACGATATAGGAAAATCTACACAGTTCTTTCAAGAATACATAAGAGGAAGCAAACAGCTAAAAAACAAACCAGAAACAAAACACTCACTTTTAGGAGCTGTTGTTGGCTTTTATCTTATGGATAGATACCTGAAAAACAAAAACCTGCAGAACTCTTTTTTACTATCCCTTGCCTTTATACTGCCTAAAAGACATCACTCAGACCTGAAAAGTTTCTACGAAGACATTACCCTATCAGACGAAGAAAAACAGATTTTGCAGAACCAAATAAAAAGTATAGACAAAGAAAAGTTTAGAACATTTTTAGAAAATTTAAATATAGAAAACAAGGAAATCCTGCAGTTTGATTTTGAAGATATAAATATTGAAAATATCCAGAAATCTTTAAAAAAACTGAGAAGAGCTTTTAGAAAAATATCTCAAGAAAAAAATCTATATTACTACATAACTA
>JALSSG010000231.1 GCA_026984355.1 Hydrogenothermaceae bacterium | reverse complement strand
AAATAAAATAGTCTTAACAAAAGGATACTGTGATGCCACTTATAGTACTTGCTTAGAGCCGGATGATAATACATGTTTTCCCTGTCCTGTTTTCATAGATAAAGAATTAGTTCCATTAATTGATACAGTTGTAAGCAATTTAAATAACTCTTATAAATCAATGTGGAGTTCATTTAATACACCAGAAGATGTTAACTTAGCAAGAATATTCAGAGATTTTCTAAAAGAGATATGTACTCCAAATCCAGAAAATTGTATATGTGGTAGAAGTGATAACTGTACAGATGAAGACCTTGGATACGATATTGTTCCTCTTTCCATAACAAATGATGCATTGATAGATTATTTAAAATCTCATTATCAAGAGGAAGAAGATTAAAATGAGAAGATTATATAACTTTTTATCTTTATTACTAGTATTTATCATTTTAGAGTATTCTCATGCACAGATTTTTGAGTATCCACAGATTTATAAAGACCCAAGAATAATGGGAATGGGCGGAGTAAATATTGCTCTTGGTGGATATAACACATCTGTACTTTATAACCCAGCTTCTATATCCTTAAATGAAAAAAATAGATATATAGTTGATATGTTCAGATTTAATCTGTCCTATGACAAAGATGGAATAAAGTTTTTTAATGATATACAGGATGCTATCTCAGTTGGAGATAGGAATAAGAATGGCTATGTTGAAGATGATAGGCTAACAGAAGTTTTATCTGTCCTAAACAAATATAATGGAAAAACAGCCCATGCTGGGTGGGATGCTGTTGTAGCAATTTCAAGGACTGGTGGAGATGTTGCTTATTCATTTGGTTTATTAGTATCTACTAAATACACAGCTAAAATATATAAATACTCTCACACAGAAGGAGTCGTAAATATATACTTTGATAATTACATTACTCCATTTGCTGGAATGTCTTTTAACTTTTTTCAAAAAAGCTTATCTGTAGCTTTTTTATGGAAATATGTATTTAGAAGGTCTACATATGATAATGTTTCAGCAAGGGAAATTGCATATAAAGGTCATGAAATAGACAGTTATATTATTGATGACCTTGGAGATGAAGGAAGGTCTCATGTTTTTGATTTAGGAGTTTTATATAAAATACCATTTTTACAGGTTTTAAAGCTTACTTTAGGTATATCAATACAGAATGTTGGAAATCCCAAATTAGGTGAACTGGGAAAATATCCCCAAACTATAAATGTTGGTATAGGAGCTAATCCAGTTATAAAAGGTTTTAGAGGTCTGAAACTTGGTATAGATTTTTTTGATATAACAAAAAACATAAATATAGATAAAAATAATGGGAAAAGAATTAGGGCAGGGATGGAATTAAAAGTTATTGATAATCCAGTTTTAAACTTCACAGTTAGAACTGGTATATATCAAGGTTATATTACAGGTGGTATAGAAGCAAGACTTGCAGTTATAAGTTTTATATTTACTACTTATGCAGAAGAACTTGGAGTATATCCTGGGCAGGATAAAGATAGAAGATATATATTGTCAGCTGGTTTGTCCTGGTAGTTTGAAATTAACCCTTGTATATAGTATACTACTAAATTGTTGACTTTATTTTCGGAGGATACTATGAAC
>JALSSG010000230.1 GCA_026984355.1 Hydrogenothermaceae bacterium | reverse complement strand
TTAAGGCCGCAAATCTTTAGCAAGAGAATGAGCTTCCACAACCACAAGAACCAGAAGCATTTGGATTTTTAATAGTAAATCCGCCACCCATAAAGTCCGTTACGTAGTCTAAAGTAGCTCCCTTTATGTATGGTGCACTAAATTCGTCAATAGCTATTTTTACTCCGTTTTCAAGTTCTATAACTTTGTCGTTATCAGTGATTTCTTCATCAAATCCCATAGCATACTGAAAACCAGAACAACCTCCAGGTACTACTCTAACCCTTAAAACAGGATTTTCTATTCCCTGTTCCTCAGCTATTTTTTTGATTTCATTTGCTGCTGCTTCTGTTACAAAGAATAAATCTTTTTCTACTTGCATTTTTATACCTCCAAAATATTTGATTTTAGGTTTCTCTAAATATTACACCTAACTGTTTGTTTTTTTATGAGTAATGTCAGAGATATTGTGCTAATGATGTTTACTCAAAACTCATTAAATAGTATATTCCTGTTGGAGTTATAATATTTTTTATTTTTGTTCCGAGGATTTGTTCTAAAAGTGGTGGCTTTGGTTTTAACTCTATAAGAAGAACTTTTTTTCCTTTTAAACCTGCTAAATCTTTAGCTTCTTCAATGGCATCTTGTATGTTTCCTATTTTATCTATTAATTTCAGTTTTTTAGCTTCTTTTCCACTAAGTATTCTTCCATCAGCATACTTTCTGAGAGTATTTATATCTATATCTCTATATTTAACTATATCCTGTAAGAACTCTTCATATACATCTTTTATAGTTTTTTCTATTATTTTTTTTGCTTCTGGAGTTAGCGGTTTGTTCGGAAATAAAATATCTTTGTTTTTACCTGATTTTATGTTGTCTATCTTTATACCTACTTTATTCAAAAGTTTTGTTGCATCAATGTGCTGAACAATAACACCAATACTTCCTGTTATAGTTCCAGAATTTGCATATATAACATTTGCAGGTATGCTTACATAATATCCACCAGACGCAGCTACGTTCCCCATAGAAACTACTACAGGTTTATTTTGGCGTAGTTTTTCTAAGGCTCTATATATTTCCTGTGATGCTCCTACAGAACCTCCGGGACTATTTACTTTTACAACAACAGCTTTTATTGAATTATCCTTCATAGCTAAATCTATGTTCTGAACAACTGGATAATAATCAGATATAACTCCATCAATAGATATAAGTGCTATCTTAGGCTGTATTCTGTACAAAAAAGAGGAAACTATATATATAACGAGTAAAAGTGCGATTATTAGCATTACTATCTTTTTCTTTGTAAAAAAATCTCTCATCATATCGCTCCTTCTCTATATATACAAAATCCGTAGCTAACCTTCTTTAAGATAAAACGTTTATTTATTGTAGATTTAAATTTATCTGAAATATACTTTTGTTTTGCAATAACTTCTACAAATTTACCTTTATCTCTTTTCGAAATTATACTAAGGTCAACTTTAATGAATTTTTTATTTTTAATTGTACGGGTTTTATACTTTTCCCATGTTTTTTTGTTGCCCTTTCTCCATTTAAAATCATAACAATAAAATGAAACATACCTTTTAACATCTTTTTTTTCCCATGCCTTTTCCCAGCTTTTAAGAAATGTTTCAACAGTCCAGTTATACTTAGGTTTCTTTTTTTGTTTTTTTATTTTAGCTATATGTTTTTTGTTTTCTTTCATAGAAACTTTTTTGATAGGTTTTTCAGATGATACTAATAAAACTGGTATTTCTTTTTTTGGTTCTTTTAATTTTATAAATTCTTCACTTATTATTTTAAAATCTTTTCCTTTTCCAACCCAGTAAAGCTTTTTTATTCCAAAGTCCTGATAGCTGTCTCCTTTATAATACTGGAGGAAATGTGTTATTACCAAGTCTTTGTCTTTATATCCATTTTTTAGATATAGTATTTTTAGATTAGCTATACTCACAGTAATATTTTTTTTACTTAATATTCTGTACTTTTTTCTTCTGATAAAAATCGTTTTTGTTATATTTAGGTTTTTTCCTGCTCTAAAGTTTTTATCATATAGCGAAAAGAAAGTGTCTATATCTTTATTCTCCCAGGATTTTTTCCATAAATATAACTTTTCAAGTATAACATTTTTCAACTGAGAGTTATCTTTTACAAATTTTACTTTATCTTCTATTACTATTGGTGTCTGGTATAGTGATATAACATTTTTTAATTCTCTTATTTTTGTATTTTCTACTACTACACATCCTTGTGTTTGAAATGGTTTTAAAAATCTGTTTTTTATATCTGTTCCGTGAAGCCATATGCCATATCCGTCTTTATTCAGCATTTTATCTATAACATTTGGATAGTCAGTAGTAAATGCACCTTCTCCATAAAGAGGACTATTTGCCAATGCTCTTCTTGTTTTAAAACCATTAAAGAAATAAATTCCTCTTGGAGTTTTTCTGTCTCCTGTTTTTAGTTTTTCACCAAAATTTTGTCCTGTGGTAGCTGGATAATAGTCATATAGATGTAGTTTTCTGTCAAAATCAGTTTTATATACAAAAAGAGTTTGAAGAGATTTATCTACTACCAGTACATAGCTATTTGGTGGAAGATATACTATATTTTCTGGAAAGCCCTGTATGATTTCTTTTTTTAAAATAGATGAGTATACATTTCTAACCTCTAATACATTGCCTATCTTTTCTGAAAGTTTTCCTACTTTATAAAGTAAAAAAGGATTATCTGGGTCTATTTTTATAGCTTGCTTATAATTTTTTAGAGCTTCCTTTAAACTAAATTCTTCTAAAAATTTCCCTCTAAAAATCCACACATAAGGATCATTACTGTCTTCTATCTGTTTTTTTATAAGCTTTAAAATTTTTCTTTTTGTTCTGTCTTTAATTAAGCTGTCATCTTCAAGGGACAATCTTGATATATATAAAGATACCAGTAGCTCTCTTGCTTCTTTATCATCTGGGTGTTTTTTTAAGTAATTTTCAAGTATATTTATAGCGTCAATATACTTTCCTTCTTCAATAAGAGAATATGTTCTTTCTGATATATTATATCCAAATGATACGTGAAAAATTAGCAAAAAAATAAATATAATTCCCCTTCCTACCATAATACTCATTTTTATAGTCCATGTTTTTCATAAAATTGCTGTGTAAAGTCTTTTTCAAACTTTAAGTTTGGTATCTTTCTTAGTCTTACTCTTTTTCCTAATAAAGCTCTTAAATATGGGCTTCTTTTATTTAGATTTTCTAAAATATTTTCTTCATCTTTCAGTGCAGATATGTATATTGTTGCAGAGCTAAGGTCAGGCTTTGTTATAACATTTGTTATTGTAATGAAGTTATCTTTACTTTTTTCTATATTTTCAAATATTATGTCGCTAAGTTCTTTTTGAATAAGTCTGTTTATTCTCTCTAGTCTATATTTACTCATTTTTCACTCTTTAGATGATTTCTTTAAAAACATTAATATGTATATCTGGGTAATTGTTCTCTACAAAGTTTACAATATTCTGCAGGCTTTTCTCAACTTGATGTTTTTCCTGTGCCACGGTTACTACAGCAATCTGGGCTGTCTGCCATTTATCCTGACCACCTATTTCTGCTACAGATACATTAAATTTAGACCTTAATTTTTCTTTTACTGATTTTATAACCATTCTTTTACTTTTTAGAGAATTTGCATAAGGGATATAAATATCAAAAACTACACTACCTATAATCATTTAAAACACCTTTTAGGCTTATTTTACAGCAATATTTTATATCAAAGATAAAATTTGACAAATTAAAGGCCGATAATTTAATTAAACCATTAATTTCAGGAGACTATAATGTATATAGTTAAATGTGCTAATTGCGGATATCAGTTAACGAAAGATAATCAAATTATGTTATATGGTGGAGAAAAAGTTGCATCAATGATAGCTATTGAGTGTGCAAGATGCCAGAACCTAGGAGAAAAGAAGAGAAAAGTAGCATCACTATTTAACCAATTCAACGTAAAATGTCCTGAATGTAGAAAAACTGGTGAGTGGTCATGGTTATAGTTTCTGGTAATATCTATACAGTATTAATCCTATAATAGGAAAAATAATCATTAAAAAAGCAGAAATCCTAAAATTATTCTCTGTCAAGAATAAAAATAAGCTCCAAATTATTAATCCTGTTGTTGATGCTACTCTTTCTGTAAGAGATAAAAACGAAAGTCTAACAGACACCTGACTGTGTGGAAATGACTCAATAATAAAAACCCTTGAAGTTGTCCATAAATGAGATAGTGAAAAACCAGCTAAAAACCCAGCTATTATAATAAGTTTTCTAGGTATAAATGGTAAAATGGTTATAAATAAAATCCACAGGAAAAAACCGATAGGAAAAACCTTTTTAGGAGAAAAAACATCTGACAACTTACCCCAAAAGAGACCTCCTAACACACCTCCAATAGCTGAAAACCCTATAGTTTTATAAATATTACCTTCGCTTAGAGAATATACTTTTTTCAGATAAATCCCCATCATAGCTATCAATGTATTTGCTACTTCTGTAAGAGAAAGAATACACACAATTAAGATTAAAAATTTTTTATCTTTAAAAATAAATTTTAGTGATATGTTTCCTTTTTCTGCTGGATTTTCTAAGAAAAAAAATGAAGGCAATGATAAAAAAAGAAACATAATTCCAATTATCAGATAAGCATCTGGAAGATTTAAGTATTTTGCCAAAAATACTAAAGATATAGCAGAACCTATATATCCAAATGCTACTCCAAAACCTGAAACAATTCCTTTTTTATCAAAATCTAAAAGAAGAGAATTATAAAATACTAATGACTGTTGGTGAAAGATAGCCATAAAAGAAAAAAATAGTAAAGAAAAAAAAGGATTTTCATATGATAACCACAAAAATAAGTTCATAACAGCTGTTAGAAGAACAAATAATATAAAAAAGTGTTTCCTTAAACCTTTTTCATCTGCAAGTTTACCAAGGAAAAGTGCAAATAAAAAAGATATTAAAAAAGAAAATCCATATGTAAAACTATAAATCTTAGGGTCTACATATTCTGTAATATATAGGGGAAACAAAGTAGAAAATATTAGAGCTCCAAGAATAGTTTCCCCACTATCAAATAAAGCAAATGAGAACTTTTTAATCATATACTATGAGTGTTCTTCTACCCATTTAAAAGCAAGATAAGACATTACAGCAACACCTATAGGTAAAGCATCTTCATCTATATCAAATACTGGGCTATGAAGAGGAGCAGTTATTCCTTTTTCTTCATTTCTTATTCCAAGCCTGATAAATGTACCTGGAACTTTAAGTAGATACTCTCCAAAGTCTTCTCCACCCATACTTGGGTTTTCAAGCTCTACTACATTCTCTTCACCAAGAAGGTCTCTCATCATTCCAAGAGCGAACTTTGTTGTTTTTTCATCATTAATCACTGGTGGTGTTCCATGTTCATACTCAAATTTATAAGCGCCACCATATGCAAGAGTTATGCCCCATATTGTATGTTCCATCCATTTTGGTATTTCATCTCTAAGTTCTAAGCTAAGAGTCCTAACAGTTCCTGAAAACTTTACTTCATCTGGAATAATATTTTCTGCATAGCCACCTTCTATTTTCCCTACAGTAAGAACAGCTGGGTGTAGAGGGTCTACTTTTCTACTTACTATGTGATGAAGAGATGTTATTGTTTGAGCTGCTATTACTACTGGGTCTACACCAAGGTGTGGACGAGATGCATGGGAACCTTTTCCTTTTATAACAACTCTAAATATATCACTTGACGCCATGAAATGACCTGGTTTAGTTCCTACTTTTCCTGCCGGAAGTTCTGGAAACATATGTATTCCAAAAATTGCTGATACTTCAGGATTTTCAAGTACACCAGCTTCTATAAGTTTTTTTGCTCCATCACAGTCATGTCTTTCTTCACATGGCTGGAATATAAGCTTTACATTTCCCATAAGGTGATTTTTCATCTGAACTAAAACCTTGGCAGCACCAAGTAAAATTGCAGTATGTGCATCGTGTCCACAAGAGTGCATAACTCCCTCATGTCTTGAACGATATGGAACATCTATTTTCTCTATCATTGGAAGAGCATCCATATCTGCTCTAAGAGCAACTGTTATATCATGTTTTCCCTTTATCAGACCTACAACAGCAGTTGTTCCACCAAAATTCTCTATAACCTCATCTACTCCTATTTCTCTTAGTTTTTGAGCTACAAATTTGGCTGTTTTTTGTTCCTGTCCACTTAGCTCTGGATACATATGTATATGTCTACGCCAGTTTATAACATCATCCTTAATATCAAAAGAGATTTTTTTTATATTCTCCTTTAGTTCTTCTGGAATATGTTTTATACCCATAGATTTTCTCCTAATAAAAGGCCTTTTTTTTATTATAAACTACAAGTCTAATTAAAAATTTATAAATTTTTTACGATAAAAACATTAATAAATATTATACATTTAGATGAAAGGTTATGATATGGTTGAAAAATTTTTAATACTACTTTTTATTTTAAGTGTTGTTTTCTTTTTTATTTTTTTATATACTGCAGACCTTATATCTACTGTAAAACTTGTGGCTATATTAGGTCTTTTGGGAATAGCTTTTTTGATTTTATTCCAGTCTAATCAAAAGTTAGGTGCAAAAAACTAAATATTTAAACCGTAAAACTTTAATTCCTCTATAAGTGTATTTAGTTCAATCTGTCCAGGAGCGAAAGATTTGCCTGTATATGTATATGTTATTTTAGAACCAAAGAAAAATCCTGCTACTCTTGTAATCTTACCTAAATCACCCATTCCAATAGCTACCAGGAGTTTATCTTGATTTTGATATGTTATTGATAATATTCTTCCAACATCATCAATAGTATTAACCTTAAAAGCATACTTAATAATATCTGCCTTTAAGTCTTTACCTTTATCTATTATTTTTTGAATTTCTTCCTTTGAAGGTGTTTTTTCAAAATCATGATATGAAACAAGAGCATATTTGCCGTTATCTTTCGCTAAATCTATAACTTTTTTATTTATTTTAGAGTTTAGTTCTATATCTATAATGTCTGCTATTTCTATTAGATACTGAAACATACTAAATCTTTGTTCATCTGGTATATCAGCTCCACCTTCTTCCTTTAAGCGAATTGTAAGTATAATCCCAAAATTCTTCTCCCTTACCTTTTTTCCTAAATTCTTTATAAAGTCTAAATCTCTATCTTCAAACTGGTCTACTCTAAATTCTAATAAATCAACTTTTCCTTTTAGTGCTGAAAGCTGAATATTTTCAAATGATTTATCACTTACAGGTAAAGCTATAAGAGGTTTTTTATCAAATCTCAATTCCATAAATCTACCTCATAAACTTAGCTTATATTAAAAATATTTTAACGAAAGATTTAGTTTCTTATATACACTTTTTCTAAATAAACAGCTACTATTAGCAAAACTAATAAAATCAACCATAAAAATATAGATTTTTTTCTATATTCCTTAGCCTTTTTTGCTTCCCACCATTTTAAAGGTCTTACGCCCTGAAAGGTGAAAGTCAAAACTCCAGCTAGATTAAGACTTGCAAAGTTTGCAAGAAATAAAAGCATACTTCCAATTGAATATAAAGGATAACCATTTCCAAGCAAAAGTCCTGAAGCAACAATTGGAGGCAAAAGGGATATAGCCACCA
>JALSSG010000229.1 GCA_026984355.1 Hydrogenothermaceae bacterium | reverse complement strand
ATTTTAAATGTTAAAAAAAACGCAAACAAGCTCCCCTCTACAAGAGTTCCTATTAGGTTCATCCGCCCTAGCCAACAAAATCATCTTAGCTCCCCTCTATGAGAGTAATGGCACTAATATAAGTTTAAAACTACTTGTATTTATTATATTTTCCATTTTTTGTTTTTCTTTCATAACTTCTTCCATCGGGACGACGAGGCAATATTTGTTTACATATCAGTTGTTTTAGTTCTTTTTCTACCTGTTGACCATTTTTTATATACTCTTCCCTTTTTGTCAATAAGAATATTCTTATTAAGCGTATAGAATTCATAAATGAAATCTTTTTCGGGGGGAAAAGACAAGTCTTTAATACTTGCATAGATGATTTCCCTTATAATATTATACGCTGATAGCGATACGTTTAATTCCTTTTTTAACATTTCGGGCGTCTTACTCCGCAGCACATTAATACCCATTATTGTTTTTATTTCTCTGATGGTTATCTCTATATCCCACCGTGTTAAATACAAATTTTGTATTTCTGTTTTATCTATATTTTTGTCCAGTATTGATGTAAACAAAACATATTTTTTCCCGTCAGGACTAACACAGTCAATTTTTCTTAATGTAAGTTTAGGCTTTAATACATCTTCCGGATTTGCTGTTTTGCTTCGTTTTTTTGGTTTTGATATTTCTATAATTTCATCTCCTTTTTCATAAACTTCTATTACTTTATAATTTCTTTTACGCTTCGATGGAACTACAAACTCAACTCCTTTTGCTATAAGTTTATTTAATATTTCATAACTATTATAAAGCTCATCCATCAATACTAAATATCCTTTAGGTACCGTGCCTATAAGTCCATTAAACAACTTCAATTCACTAACCATTCTACTAGAAATTTCATAATTAAATAATTGTCCTGCTCCTCTCATTGTTAATACTTCTAAAAGTGCTTGAGGATATGAACCTGAATTATTTTTTATTGGAAACTCTTTTCTTATTTCAGGGGTATCCTGTAATTGTAAATATGTACCATCAGTTATTAAAACTGGATAATTACGCCAGTGTGAATACTCATTCTTTATATCATCTATCTTTGTACTTGAAAATAGTGATTGCGTTAATTCAATAGGTAAACGTTTACGGGCCTTACTATAAGCAGCCGTGTTTAAAGAAATATCTAATACTTTGCTCTTTGGCAATTCAACTTTAAATTTTCGTGGACGTCCTTTGGGTTTTTCCTTAGAAATGTACTCCTGCTTCTGTTTTTTCATCTCTTCTCGTAAATCGTTCTCTAAAATCTCTCGCCTTTTTTGATGAATTATATAATATTGGTTCACAGCATTTGATAATGATTTATCTTCAAGAGTAGCAGATAATAGCATTGTTTCCAGAGTGGTTTTGGGTGAAAAAACTCTATCTCTGGTTTTAACAGGTCTATCTACTTCAAAAATTTCATCTGGTATGTAATTTTCCATAATACCTAATATTGTCCCTTTTTTTAATTCTTTGTTTAAAAGCGTGCTTATAGCTAATGATCTATTATTTTTCATTCTGAATAGTATAAATATTTTGTGCAAATATAATACTTTTTTTATTATTATGTTAGTGCCATTACTCTCATAGAGGGGAGCTTGGTTACGTCTTTTTCATT
>JALSSG010000228.1 GCA_026984355.1 Hydrogenothermaceae bacterium | reverse complement strand
ATGTAATGTAGAAATAGAAACAGCAGATACTAGAGGATATCTCTTTCCTAAATACCAGATACCAGAATTAGACAGAGAAGCAACATATGAAGAAAAAGAAAAGTACTTTGAAAAACTAGCCTGGGAAGGTCTTGAAAAGAGACTGGAAAAAATCAAAAATCTGTCAAAAGAAGAACACCAGCAGTATAAGGAAAGATTAAAATACGAAATAGATGTAATTAAACAGATGGGATTTCCAGAATACTTCCTCATCGTTCAGGATTTTATAAATCATGCAAAACAAAATGGAATTCCAGTTGGTCCAGGAAGAGGAAGTGCTGCAGGTTCTTTAGTAGCTTATGCTCTTGGGATAACTGATGTAGACCCTCTAAAGCATGGTTTAATTTTTGAAAGATTTTTAAATCCTGACAGAATTTCAATGCCAGATATAGATGTAGACTTTTGTATGGAAAGAAGGGAAAAAATCATTGAGTATGTAAAACAAAAGTATGGAGAAGATAATGTAGCCCAGATTATAACATTTAACTACATGAAATCAAAAATGGTTATAAGAGATGTAGCAAGAGTTCTTGGCTTTTCTTATTCAGAAGCAGATAAAATAGCAAAAATGATACTTCCAGGACCAATTCAAGGTTCAACCCTAACAATAGATGAAAACTTAGAAGCCAACCCAGAATTTAGAAAGCTATACGAAACAGACCAAAGAGTTAAAGAACTTATAGACCTTGCCAGAAAATTAGAAGGTTCTGCAAGACATACAGGTATTCACGCAGCAGGAGTTGTTATAGCACCAGGACCATTAGATGAATATGTGCCAGTATACGTTGATAAAGATGGGACTAAAGCTACTCAGTTTGATATGGTTACTCTTGAAATGCTTGGACTTGTGAAAATGGACTTTTTAGGTCTAAAGACATTAACAGAACTTGATTATATGAAAAAGATAATAAAAGAAAGACACGGAGTTGAAATAGATTTTAACAGTCTACCAATAGATGACCCAAAAGTATATCAACTCCTACAAAGTGGAAAAACTACAGGAGTATTTCAGCTTGAAAGTAAAGGAATGCAAAATCTCCTAACAAGATTAAAACCTGATAAATTTGATGAAATCATAGCTATATTAGCACTGTTTAGACCAGGACCACTTATGTCAGGAATGGTAGATGAATATATAGATAGAAAACATGGAAAAAAAGAAATTGTGTATCCATTTGATGAGGTAAAGGACGTACTAAAAGAAACTTACGGACTTATAGTTTATCAAGAGCAGATAATGTTTATGGCAAATATTTTAGCAGGTTTTACTATGGCTGAAGCAGATACTCTAAGAAAAGCCATAGGAAAGAAAAAAGCCGATGTTATGGCTAAAATGAAAGATAGATTTATCTCAGGAGCAGTGAAAAAAGGATTTGATAAAGAAAAAGTAACAAAATTATGGGAAGATATAGAAAAATTTGCATCATACTCTTTTAATAAATCTCATTCAACAGCTTATGCTTATCTTACTTACTGGACAGCATACATAAAAACCTATTATCCAGAAGAGTTCTTCGCTGTTAAGCTCTCAACAGAAGGAAATGATGACAAATTCCTTAATTTACTAAATGATATGTCTGATTTTGGTATAAGACTTCTTCCACCACATATAA
>JALSSG010000227.1 GCA_026984355.1 Hydrogenothermaceae bacterium | reverse complement strand
GAAGGAGTTCCAGAGAATCACCCTGTAAAAAAAGCATGGATAGAATTAGATGTACCACAATGTGGGTATTGCCAACCGGGACAGATAATGCAGGCTATTTTTTTACTCTCTAACAATCCAGAACCTGATTTAGATGAAATAGCTTCTGTAATGCATGGAAATTTATGTAGATGCGGAACTTATCCAAGAATAATAAAAGCTATAAAACTTGCATCAAAATATATGAGATATAACAATGCTAAGTAGAAGAGATTTTTTAAAACTTTCAGGTTTAACTCTTGCAATAGCTATTACACCTAAAGGTTATAAGGTTCTTTTTGCAAAAGACATACAGAACCTTCAAGTCAATGCATGGATAAATATAACTGAAAAAAACACAGCCACTATATTTATCAATAAATCAGAAATGGGACAGGGAATTTATACAGCCCTTGCATCAATCTTAGCAGATGAAATGGAATTTCCTCTAAAGAGAATACATGTAAAATTCCCTCAGCCAAAAGAACCTTATTTAGACCCGAGAATGAAGTCTATGTTAACAGGAGGAAGTACAAGCACTATCCATATGTTTATTCCTATGAGGAAAACTGGAGCAGTAGCAAGAGAACTTTTTCTGTATGCAGGAGCAAGATTTTTTAAAGTAAATAAAAAAGAATGTATAGCTAAAGATGGAAAAATAGTTCACAAACCTACAGGAAAGTCTATAACGTATGGAAAGCTTATATATATAGCAAAAACTCTAATAATACCTACAAAAGTAAAGTTAAAATCGCCAGATAAATGGATTTATATAGGAAAGTCTGTAAAAAGAATTGATACAAAAGACAAAGTAAATGGAAAAGCAATTTTTGGTACAGATATATACTTGGATAATATGGTTTATGCTACAGTAGTAAAACCAGAAAAATGGGGAAGTAAGCTAAAATCCTTTTATGTAGAAAAACCATTTCCAAAAGAAATAACAGATATTTTTCCAATATCTTCTGGTATCGCTATATGTGGAAAAGATATAGAATCAGTATGGAACATGAAAAATAAAATACATACTTTTTGGTCAAAAAGCAGTATTGATAATTTAAGTGATGAAGATATGATTGAAAAGTGTAAAAAATCTATATACAAAAAAGGAAAAATTGCAAAGAAAAAAGGTAATATAAACGAAGCTTTTAAAGTTGCTTACAAGAAAGTAGAGGCTTTATATACTCTACCATATCTATACCATGCACCTGCTGAACCTATGAACTGTGTTGTTGATATAAAAGATAAAAAAGCTCAAATATGGGTACCTACACAAGCACAAACAAGTACACTAAAAGTAGTAAAAAGATTAACAGGATTATCAGAAAACAGTATACAGATAAATACAACCTATTTAGGTGGGGGATTTGGAAGAAAATCTGCAGTAGATTTTGTGATTGACGCTGTTGAAATTGCAAAAAAGGTAAAAAAACCTGTAAAACTGTTTTATTCAAGGGAAGATGATTTATCATCAGCGTATTTTAGACCTCTACATGTAGCAAAGATAGAAGCATCTCTTGACAGCGAAGGAAATATTACAGCATGGAAACATAAGATAGCAGCACCATCTCTTTTAGAATTCACAAGAGGGAAAAAATACAAAGTAGACCCAGAAGTAGTTAGAGGTGTAAGAGACTTACT
>JALSSG010000226.1 GCA_026984355.1 Hydrogenothermaceae bacterium | reverse complement strand
GCAGGGTTTTCTATAGTCTTTTTATAATTAAGATTTAGATTATCTGTTTTAACTGGTTTTATTTTTATATGCTGTATCTGAGCAGGTTTATGTATATTTATGTTTTGAATTTGAAGGGGATTTTCCTTTTTTATTGATAGAATTATGCTGTTTTGTTTTATATTAAGGTTTATATCGTTATCATATTTTTCAATATTATTGTTTGTTCTCACATTTTTGGCTGTATATTCTCTTTTTAGGTTTATTTGATTATCTGTTTTTTGTTTTGATTTTTGAGCTGTAGCGTTTTTTATATTATTATCTGTCTTTGTCAATGTTATCTTTTTTATATTTTGTTTCCTTGTTGTACGGGGATACTGCTGTGTAAAGATTGTATCTGTTATATGTTTATTAATATTGCTATTTATGATAATTTTTTTACTTCTTTCTTCTTTGTGTTCCTTTAGAGGAAAAATCTGTTGTACATTTACCTGAGATATGTTTTTACTTTTGTAGAAGTTTTTTTTAATTTCCTGTTTAGATTTTTCTTCTATGTTATGCAATTCTATTTTAGGTAGCTGATTTTTGCTGTTAGATTTTATAGAAGTTTTTTTTGATTGAACAGTTAATGTTTTTTGGTTTACAGGAAGACTTTCAGAAAAACTTTTTTTAGAAACAAAATGTGAAACAGGTATTTTTGTGTTTAAGTATTGTAAGAGAGGAATTGAGTTTTCTTTATAGAAAGAGACTGTTGATTTACTCTTTGGTAAAGGTTGTTTCTTTTTCGTATCTACAGGTTTTGTTTTTATTTTTCTGTTTTCTAAATAGGCTTGTTGTATTTGATAATTATCAGCTGTTTTTTTACTGTTTTTAGGTTTGTAGTATAAAATTTTGCCCTTTATATTCTGTTTTATAAGTTTTTCATTTTTACTAAAGTGATTTATTGTTCTTGGTGTATCTAATATGATTTTGCTTTTGCTGTGGGTTATTATTTTGTCATTATGCTTAAATAAATACCTATTTGTGTTTAGATTTTCAAACTTAGTATTTTTTTGTTTAGGTTGATGTAAATTTTTTAACTGCTTTTTATTTTCTGCAAAAAATATTTCGTCAAAAGGTGTACTTACTTTTTTTCCTTTCTTTTTGTGGTTTGTTTGTAAGCTAAAAAGCCCATTTAATGCTAAATTTTTTATCAATAATAATCCTCAAGGTATAAATATTTCTTTTGAAAATTTTCGAAAGTTTGTATGAAATTCTTGAGAATGTTATTTTAAGATAGATTTTTCTTTTAATACTTTTAAAATCTGATTAAATATCTGTTTTTCACTTTTTAAACCATTTAAAATAACTACTCTATCCTTTTCCTCTTTTGCTATATGTAAAAATCCTTCTCTTAATCTTTTGTGAAACTCTAAATCTTCCTGTTCTATCCTGTCAAAACCTCTTTTTTCTTTTATTCTCTTTAGACCTTCTTCTACTGGGATATCTATTAAAAACGTAATGTCAGGTTTTAAACCTCCTGTTGCTAAATTGTTTAGCTGTTTAACTATTTTTATATCAAGTCCTCTTGCATATCCCTGATAAGCAAGGGTAGAATCTATAAATCTATCACATATAACTATAAATCCACTATTTATATTAGGTTTTATTACATTTTCAATATGAAAACTTCTATCTGCCTCATATAGAAAAAGCTCTGCAAATGGTGGAAATATCTCATCTGTAGGTGTTAGAAGTATTTCTCTTATTTTCTTTCCTGTTTTTGTTCCTCCGGGTTCTCTTGTTAGTAGAACCTTATGGTCTTTTGATTTTAGAAATTCATACAGCTTTTTTGCCTGTGTAGATTTACCTGCTCCTTCTATACCCTCAAATGTGATAAAAATTCCTTTCATACCTTCTCCACTTTCACTTTATTTGAAATTTATATAAAACCATATATAATATTGTCAATGTTCCTTCAGGAGAGGTGGCCGAGTGGCCGAAGGCGGCGCCCTGCTAAGGCGTTGAGCGGGTTTCCCCCGCTCCGAGGGTTCGAATCCCTCCCTCTCCGTTCTTAAGAAAAAATAACTAAGTTATCTCTGTGTATAACTTCCTGTGCTTTTTTTCCTAAAATACTTTCAATCTCTTTAGTTTTCTTACCAGCAATTTTTTTTAGCTCTTTATAGTTATAATTTACTATGCCTTTTCCTATTAGCTCTTCTTCTTCATTTAAGATAGCAACTACGTCTTTTTTTGAGAATATACCTTCTACAGTTTTAACACCTGCTGGAAGTAAGCTTTTGCCAGATTTTAAAGCTTTTTCTGCTCCTTTATCTACTATGATTCTACCTCTGGCATAAGAAAGTAATGCGAGCCAGCTTTTTTTACTACTTACTTTTTTTTCTATCTGTGGGTGAATGAATGTTCCAATCTCTTTTTGGTTTTCTAAAATATCCTGTAAAATGTTTTCCTTTTTAGGAGCAATAATCACAGGAATTCCATGAGATGTAGCTATCTTAGCAGCTTCTAATTTACTTCTCATTCCTCCACTACCGTATTTTGATTTTGTAGATTTAGCATATGCTAATGCTTGTTCTATATCTGTTATATGTGGAATAAGTTTTGCTTTTTCTTTTAATGGGTCTCCTGTATAAACACCTCCAGCTGTAGATAGTATGATAAGTAGGTCAGCATCTACTAAAACAGAAACATGTGCAGCAAGAAAATCATTATCTCCAAATACTATCTCTTCTACTGCTACTGTATCGTTTTCGTTTATTATAGGAATTACATCTAATTCTAATAATTTTTCTAATGTCTGACGAGCATAATTATATCTTTTTCTGTCTCTTAAACCTTCTAATGTTAAAAGAACCTGACCAACATTTAGATTATTTTTTGAGAAAATCTTGTCGTATATCTGCATAAGATATGCCTGTCCTACAGCTGATACTGCCTGTTTTTCTGAGATTGTTTGAGGTTTTCTTTTTAGTTTTAACTTTTTTATTCCTGCAAGTATAGCTCCTGAAGATACTATAAGAAATTCTCTATTTTTTAAATGGTTTATCTGATTAGATAGATTTTCTATAAATTCTATATCTATATCTCCAGCTTTTTCTAAAAGCTGAGAACCAATTTTTACTACAATCTTTTTTGCTTTTTTTACTATCTGTTTTCTTTCTGTCATTTTAGATTTTCATAGATTTTGTCTATGTTTGATTTTATCATCTGAATATAATCTTTTTTTATTCCAAACGGGTCAAGTAGTACAATTTTTACATTTGTAGACTGTCTTATAAGATTTGTGTATTTTTTATTATGAAATTGTACAGCCGCAAAGATGGATTTTATTTTGTACTTTCTTATCTGTTTAATTATCTCTAATATATGCTTTGCTGTTGGTTCTCTTCCATGTCCAAGTTCTACTACATTTAGATAAATTAAGTTAAATCTTTTTGTAAAATAAGGCCAAGTATAGTGGTAGGAAATAAAGTATCTATTTTCCATATTAGAAAATTTAGATTTTCCATAACTTATTATAAAGTCAATTTCTTTAGAAAATTTCTCAAAGTTTTTTTGATAAAAATACATATTTTTTGGGTCTAATTTTCTAAGTTTTTCTAAAATAGTTTTTGCTATTACTTTAGCATTTAATGGGTCTAACCATAAAGCAGGGTGGGGCATACCTGTATTTTTTTCTTCATGATGATGATTAAACTCAAATCTATATATTAGGTTTAGATTATTTAAGTTTATAAGTTTTATAGTTTCACCTTTTGTTTTTGATTTTACGATTTTATCTAAATTCGGTTCTCCTACTCCTATGTATAAAAAAAGGTCTGACTTATATATAAGTTTTATATCACTTATTTTATATTCGTATAGATGAACTGAAAATGTTGGAGGAATAATGTAATAAGACTTTACTTTATCCTGTCCTATAGCTTTTACAATATCACTTATAGGTTTTATAGAAGAAACAATCACAGGTTTAGCGTATGAGTAGATAGAAAAACATAAAATGGATAGTATACTAACTAATAGTTTCATTCTTTATTCTCCTTTTAACTTGCCTATTATTTGGTTTATCATCTTTTCAAGTTTTTCACTTATCTCAGGCAGGAAAATTTCCTTAGAATTTATGTCTTTTATATTCTCTGGAAGCTTATTTAAATTTTTTATACTTTTTTCTCTAATCTCTTCAAGAGATGGTAAATCTTTTACAATTTTTCCATCTTTTATGTAAAGCTTTAGTAATTTTTCTCCTTCTAAATTTTCTTCTTGCAGGGCTATAGTGTCTTTTTTTATTATTCCAGTTTCATATTTTCTAAATATCTGTTTTTTCCCTGGGTAAGTGATTTTTTTTGAGCTTAATTTCATCTTTGGTTCACCGTTATACTCTACAAGTTTATATGCACAATCAAGATAAGGTATATCAGCAGAAACTACAAGCTCTGTTCCTACTCCCCATGCATCAATTGGTGCTCCTGCTTCTAATAGCTGTTTTATTTTATACTCATTTATCCCACCGCTTACAAATATTTTTGCTTCTTTTAATCCTGCTTCATCTAAAAGTTTCCTTGTTTCTTTTGATAAAGAAAGGATATCACCGCTATCCAGTCTTACTCCTTTAAAATTTTTCAGACCAAGTTTTTTTACTACTTTGATTGCTTTTTTTACTCCTTCTATAGTATTAAAAGTATCAACCAAAAATATAGAGTTATCTGGATAGTATTTAGCAAATGTTTCAAAAGCTTTTTCTTCATCACCAAAAGCTAAAATGAAAGAATGTGCCATAGTCCCATATATAGGAATGCCAAATTCTTTACCTGCAAGAACATTGGAAGTCCCAATAAACCCACCTATAAACGAGCTTCTTGCAGCTTTCATTCCTGCATCTGTACCGTGAGCCCTTCTTAGCCCAAAATCTACTAATCCAGTTCCTTTTGCAACACTATAACATCTAAGAGCTTTAGTAGCTACAAGAATTGAGATTTGAAGTGTGTTTATAAGAAATGTCTCAATTATCTGAGCTTCTATTAATGGTGCTTCTATCTGTACTACAGGTTCATTAGGGAAAAATATTTCTCCTTCATCAATAGCATAAACATTTCCAGTAAATTTAAACTCTTTTAAATAATCTAAAAAATCATCACTAAATTTTCCTGTATGCTTTAAAAAGTCTATATTCTCTTCAGAAAATCTTAGGTTTTCTAAGTAATAAAGAAGTTGTTCTAAACCAGCACTTACAAGATAAGGTCTTCTCTTATCAGGTCTTGTATAAAAATCAAACACAGCTGTTTTATTCATATTTTCTTCAAAATACACCTGTGCCATAGTTAGCTCATAAAGGTCAGTTAAAAGAGACATATTATCTTTATTTACAAACCCAAATTTCATTATATTGTTGACCTCTTTATAATTTTGGTACATTATTTTAGAACAAATTTTTTATCTTTATAAGAATGATGAAAGAGATAATCAAAGTAGCTCTATTACAAACAAAGTCTTCAGACAGTATCGAAGAAAACGAAAAGAAAACTATTGAGTTTATAAAAGAAGCAAAGTCTAAAGGTGCAAATATTGTATCTACTAAAGAATTATTTAAAACAAAATACTTTCCTCAAATAGAAAGCTGGGATTATTTTAAATTTGCAGAATCTATAGATAAAAATTCCCAAACAATAAAAAAATATCAGGATATTGCTAAACAGCTTAACATAGTACTTATACTAAGTTTTTTTGAAAAGAGAGCTGATGGAATATATCACAACACAGCTGTTGTTATTGATGCAGATGGAAATTATTTAGGTAAATATAGAAAGATGCATATACCAGATGACCCTCACTTTTATGAGAAGTTTTATTTTACTCCAGGAGATACAGGATATAGAGTGTTTAATACAAAATTTGGGAAAATAGGAGTTCTTATATGTTGGGATCAATGGTTTCCAGAAGCTGCAAGAATTACTGCTATGAAAGGAGCCAAGATTATCTTTTATCCTACCGCTATAGGATGGTTACCTTCAGAGAAAAGTCTGTATGGAGACTCACAATATAATGCGTGGGAAACTATTCAACGTTCTCACGCTGTAGCTAATGGTATATATATAGCCTCTATAAATAGAGTAGGTTTTGAAGAAAGTCCTGACGGAGATGAAGGTATAGAGTTTTGGGGAAAAAGTTTTGTTTCTAACCCTTATGGAGAAGTTATAAATCAGGCATCACAGGACAAAGAAGAGATTTTAATAACAGATATAGACCTTTCTGTAATAGATGAAACAAGAATAACATGGCCATTTTTTAGAGATAGAAGAATAGACAGTTATAAAGATATAGAAAAAAGATGGTTAGAAGATGAATAAATCTATATTTATAACAGCAACAGATACAGGTGTTGGGAAAACTACTGTATCAGCAGGTTTAGTTAGTATACTTAAGGAAGAAAACAAAAATGTAGGTTATTTTAAGCCTATAGAAACTGGATGTAATCCTATCCCTGAAGATGCAAAGCTTTTATCCCAGATTACAGGTCAGCCTATAGAGGAAGCAGTTTTATACACATTTAAGCCTCCTGTAGCTCCTTACGTTGCAGAAAAATTAGAAAAAAAGTCTATCGCTGTAGACAATATAATAAGTAGATTTAATCTGCTAAGAAAAAAATACGACTATCTTATTGTTGAAGGAGCTGGAGGAGTTTGTGTTCCTATTACTCGTATAGATGGTAAATTTTATACGTATGTAGACCTAATCAAAGATTTTGACATTCCTGTTTTGATAGTTTCAAGAGGAACATTAGGTACTATAAACCATACCTGTATGACTGTGAAAATTTTAAAAGAAGAAGGTATTAACATAAGTGGAATTATATTAAACCTATTAGAAATAAATAGTAATGATATATCTCAAACTACAAATCCATCAGTGATTATGGAAATGACAGATGTTCCAGTTTTAGCTAAATGTAATCTAAACATAGAAAATCCGATAAAAGAGTGTGAAGGAAATTTAGAAAAAATTGTTAGAAAAATATTTTCCTGATGAAAATTTTAGCATCAATACTTGCTGCTGGTAAGTGTAATAGATTTGGATATCCAAAGTTCCTTAGTTTGTATGGAAACCGCCCAGTTATAAAAATTCTTTTAGAGGAAACTGCAACTGTATTTGAAGAAGTGATTGTCATATCTGGATATTATCATGATTTGATAAAAGAGTTTGTCAATGTTCCTGTAGTGTTTAATAGTGATTATCATGAAGGTATGGCATCTTCTATAAGAATAGCTACCTTTTTTGCTGAAAACAATAACTTTGATGGAATTTGTATTATTCCCTGTGATATGCCTTTTGTTAATAGAAAAATGCTAAAATTGCTGAAAGATACATTTTTAAGTGGTTCATTTGATGGAGTTTCCTTTTATAAGGATGATAATCCTGTAGTACCTGCTTTATTTTCTAATAATATGTTTCAGGAGCTGAAAAAATTAAAAGGTGATAAAGGAGCAAAAAAATTACTCCTTGAGATAAAAAACAAATACTATATAAAAGGATATGAACCTTATCTTATAGATATAGATACTGTAGAAGAATATATAAAAACAGTTTTCACTTAGGTAGCTTTTCCTGTAAGCTTTTTAAAGAACTCTCCTATCATAGAAGCAAATGTTCTAAGAACCAAAGATATTACATTTAATTCTTTTTGTTGCATTGCAGGATTAGCTTTATTATCTGGTTCTTTACTTTCAGTTTCACTGATTACTTTTTTTTTACTTTCCAAAACCTGCTTTGCACATGCTGAAAAATCCTTAAACATCTGTTTAGCTATCTGTTCTATCATTCCTCTACCAAACTGTATTACTCTTCCTGTAATATCTGCTTCTACTTTTACAATTACATCAATTTGACCGTTATCTT
>JALSSG010000225.1 GCA_026984355.1 Hydrogenothermaceae bacterium | reverse complement strand
ATGATATGATTATGGATAAAGAACTACTTCAAAAAATTAAAGATATCGAGAGTTTTACCGAAGAAGAAAAAACTAAAATCTACGACTTGATTGATATGGCTATCAGTTATAATAAAACTAAAAAAGCTTATATAAACTAACAAAATTTTAGTTCAATAAGCCAAAAACTTTAAAAAATTATGTACTATACTATTGCCCTTCTAATCCCCCTAGTTATAATTGCTGTAATATTTTTTTTTAGACGACCTATTAATTCATTTAAATCGTTTGTTAAACTATATTCTTATTCATTTTTGTCAATATTAATATATGCAGGGATAATATATTTTTTGGAAAAAAATCTAATTTTAGAAACTGGATGGGGAACTTATACTTTAGTTCTTTTTTTAATCCCTGCACTATTAATATTAATTATTTTTCAATTAATTATCTATTTTAAAAAAAAGTGATTTGTTTTTTTAATTTTCACCGTATCTCTTATATTTTGGTTGCTCATTCATACTTCTTACTTGCCTTGAGTTATCTGTAGCACTTTCAGATTTTCCATCAACTTTTAAAGACCTAGACTGCTCATTTCCTCCAGAAAATTCAACAAAATTTGTCAATACTTCTTTCCAAGATTTTTTCTGTACTGCCCTAGTTGCATTTCCTAAACCTAAAGCACTAATAGTCCCATTATTTTGTTCTGAAGAACTATTTATAGAAAAAGACATTGTTCCATCATCATTAGCAGAAACCTCAAATGTAATTTCTCCTTTTTCTACGTGTCCTTCTAATGTTCCAAAAGTATATGAAAACCCATTCTCACTACTTTCAGAACCAATAACTTTAACAATAGAATTGTTAAGTGGTCCATCAATATCTATTTTGATAAAACTTCCCTCTGTAATAGAGCCATTTTTGACCTTATTCCCATCTCCATCTATCTGCGTAAAAGTTGCTGCTGAATTATTTAATATACTTCCTGGATTACTTTAAAGGCACTTTTTATATCACCCAAAGATTTTGTGCTTCCAGAAATGGTAACATTGTAGCTCTGTTTTTGTGCATCGGATGAAGGACTTTGAACCTTTAAATCTTTGGGGTTCTTAAACCCTGACATAAAATTTTCCCACTCAAGACCCTCAAGTTCATTTCCGTCAATAACTCTATTTTCGGCAAAATTATATGGTGATTGATAACTGTATTCTTCAGCAAGCGGATCAATACTTATGAACCTTCCAATTGCTGGGTCACTCATTCTATACTTCCACTCGTGCCAATTTAGACCGAGGTCTTCCGTCCATTCCTGTCCTTGATATTGTTTGTAATTATTATCAATACCATTTATTACATTATTATAGCCACGATGAACTAATCCGAAAGGATAATAGTTATTCTCTTCAATAATTTCAGATTGAGAGATTGTACCGTTATTATCACTATCTGAGTAGGACAATCTAATATTCCCTAAGTGGTCTTTATACTGATAGACATAATCAAAAGAAGCATATTGTTGTGGATATACTTTTGCTTGTGAAATGGTTGCCTTTACATAGCCTTCGGCATGACTGAAAACTGTAAATCATTATTTTCATAGACATAATTGCCGGCATAATCTGTTGTGGTAACATTGCCATTATCATTAACTACTTTTCTTAGCTTGGTACCATCTGCCGCATAGGTATA
>JALSSG010000224.1 GCA_026984355.1 Hydrogenothermaceae bacterium | reverse complement strand
TAAAACAGTTAGAGAAGTTGAAAACTATGTACTATATGTTGGTACTCCAGCTCCATTTGATTTTAATGGTCTTGTAAGACACTACTATTTAAGAAATGGAAAAAATCAAGCAATGATAAAGATAAATCTAATAGGAAAGCATCATAGAGAACAACAATCTCATGAAATTGCCGAGAGAATAAGACCTACTATAGCAAAAATCGCCAAAAAGTATGGTGCAAAATATGTGGCTGTTGTTGAACCACCACCAGGTCCACCAGTTTTATCTCCTATTGTTGCTGAAGTATATGGTCCAGAATTAGAAGGTAGATTACTACTTGCTTATAAAATAAGAGATATTTTTGAAAAAACCCCAGGTATTGTTGACGTTGGTATATATGATAATCATCCTCAAAGAGAATACACAGTTAGAATAAACAGTAGAATGGCAAAAAGATACGGGTTCACTGAAGATATGCTGGTTAAATTGCTAAGACTCGCTCTTGCTGAAGACCCGATAGGACTTGTACACAGATACGATAGCATCTATCCTGTTGAAATTGTTGTCAGACTTGAAGAAGAATTTAGAAATTCACTGGAAAAAATACTTTCTCTAAAAGTACTGACACCAAAAGGGACATTAATTCCTCTTAGAAGTTTAATCTTTATAGATGAAAAAAATACAGAGAAAGATATCTACCGCAAAAATCTGCAGGGAGTTGTATATGTAATAGCAAATGTTGATGATTCTTATGGTAGTCCGGTTTACCCAATTATTGACCTATGGGATGAAATTAAAAATCTTGAAACACCAGACGGAAAAGGAATTAAACATTTACTTACAAGCGTACCAACTTTTGTAGATAGATATTTCTTAAAATGGGATGGTGAGTGGCAAATTACATATGAAACATTTAGAGATATGGGTATAGCTTTTGCCATAGCTCTTGTTGGACTCTATGTACTTCTTGTTGGTTGGTTTAAATCATTTAGTGCTCCATTAGTATTAATGTCTCCAATACCGTTTACATTGGTAGGTATTGTTCCTGGGCACTGGATTATGGGTGCTTTCTTTACAGCTACATCAATGATTGGTTTTATAGCATTAGCTGGTATAATTCTACGTAATTCAATCTTAATAGTAGAATTTGCAGAAGAAAGATTAAAAGAAGGTTATTCTGTAGAGCAGGCTTTACTTGAAGCAGGTATAATAAGAACAAGACCTATTCTCCTAACAGCTGGAGCTTTAATTGTAGGTGCTTTTGTTATCATATTTGACCCTATATTTAATGGATTAGCTATATCCTTGATATTTGGTACATTTGCATCTACACTTCTTACAATAATAGCTGTTCCTGTACTATATTACATGATGGAAAGAGAAAGAGCACTTAACATGATGCCTGCTGTACCATTGGAGCTAAAACCTGAAGAAGAAAAACCTGAAGAAGAGAGAATAAAAGAACTAGAACAGAGAATAAGAGAACTTGAAGAAATGATTAAGAAAGAAAAAGAAAAAGGCGAAGAATAATTTAATAATTCTTATATATATCCCCCTATTTCTAGGGGGATTTTTTTATAAACTGTGAGAAAAATAAATTTATCTTACATAATACTTATAATTTTTTTTCTTGTTGTAATACTTGCTGTATATGTTAGAACTTTTTTCTATAACTCAATAACTAAAGA